>DASPUE010000227.1:0-2696 GCA_035623055.1 Gemmatimonadales bacterium | reverse complement strand
GCGACACGGAATCTAGCGACACCCGGTATCCTCCCGAAGCCTAGCATACCCGCGCACGGCTCATTCCCGGGACCTCTCGAGCATCAGTGATAGGATAGGCGTCCACCCAGCCGCTGGGGCCATCAGGGTCCCAGCTCGCGCTTCGTGCTCGCGAGGCCACGCGTGTCCGGCGACTCGGCCCGAAACCACCCGCCGCCCCAGCGTCAAACGGTCCGCGTCCAGTACCTCGATTGCCGCAGCGAGGACGACTACCGGGAGTTCCGCTTCGCCCTGTTCCTGCCGGAAGGACCCGCGGACGTCCGGTTGCGGATCCCGGTGGCGGCGTTTGCTGCCAGCCGCGTGCTGCTGCAGGACGGACCGGACGTCTGCTACCAACGCCTGCTGCGGATGCTGGCGGCGGGCTGGGCGCCGGACCGCAGCGTGATCACCGTCGAGGATGCCGAGCTGGAGTCGTATCGGGAGGCGCACACGCCCGCCCCGCGGCGAGTGGTGACCCCCAGGTCCTCCCCCAAGCGCGCGTGGGTGACGAAGCCCCCCGCCCCGGAGAGACACCCGACGCTGCCGGTCGCCGTCGCTCCGCCCGCCGGCGAGGCCCAGCAGGCATTCGCCGAGGGCCAGCGGGTGACCCACGCCGTCTTCGGCGCGGGCGTGACGATGGCCTCGAGCGAAGGCCGCACCAGCGTTCAGTTCGACGACCATGGCGTGAAGACGTTCGTCACGTCGATGCTCAAGCTGGAGCGGCTCTCGGCCCCGCACGAGTGGGAGGCGGGGCCACGGGGGAAGAATCGGCGTCGCGGCCCGGATGCGGAGGTCTCTGCTTCCCGTAAACGCCGCGCCTGAGTCGCGGCCGAAGGCTCCTGGTCTCGGGACCATACGCAGGTGCTCGTTGCGAGATGCCGAGGCGACGATCGAGACCGTTCGCGCCCTCCACCAACGCCATCCGAAGGTCCTCGCCTCGCGGCTCGTCGGTGAAGGGCCGCGGATTGCTGGTGCTGGGATTCGAACCCAGACTGTGCCGATTTTAAGTCGGCTGCCTCTGCCAGTTGGGCTACACCAGCCCGGGACGGCACCGCCTGTCCGAAATGGTACGCGACCCGCAGGCCCTTCAGGTGCTGGCGCCTACTATATCATTCATTGATATAGCTGGCCGACCCGCAGCCCCGGTGTCGGGCCGCCGGGGTTGACAGCGGCGGAAACATGGCAATAATTTTCAGTATGGTTCGGGAGGCCCACGCACCGCGGCCGTGCTGTTGTCGCGGGCGGGGTCCCGTCGGCGCGGGCACCGGATAGCGACCCCGGGACGCCAGCGCGGCGAGGCCCATCACGCGAGGTGATGGGCCTCTTGCTTTTTCGGGGGCCGTGGCAGGGAGGTGGACGATGTCGTTGCGTATTGGAGACGAGGCGCCGGACTTCACGGCGGAGACCACCCAGGGACGGGTCGACTTCCACCAGTGGATCGGCGACAGCTATGCCGTGCTCTTCTCCCACCCCAAGGACTTCACTCCCGTCTGCACCACCGAGCTGGGCTACATGGCGCGGCTGGCGCCGGAGTTCGCGAAGCGCAACACCAAGGTGATCGGCCTCAGCGTCGACCCGGTGGACGACCACAAGCGCTGGGCCCGGGACATCGAGGAGACGCAGGGCACGGCGCCCAACTACCCGATCATCGGCGACGCCGACCTCAGGGTGGCCAAGCTCTATGACATGATCCACCCCAACGCCGCCGCCGGGCCGCGCACCGCCGCCGATAACGCCACCGTGCGCTCGGTGTTCGTTATCGGGCCCGACAAGAAGGTGAAGCTCACGCTCACCTACCCGATGAGCACCGGGCGCAACTTCGACGAGGTGCTGCGGGTGCTGGACTCCATCCAGCTGACGGCCCGGCACAAGGTCGCCACCCCCGTGAACTGGAAGCCGGGGGAGGACGTGATCATCGGGCCGGCCGTCCCGGAGGAGGAGGCGAGGCAGAAGTACCCCGGCGGCTGGAAGGCGCCCCGGCCCTACCTGCGGATCGTGCCGCAGCCGAAGTAGCCCGCCGGGACGGCGGCCGCTTGACGGGGGACGCCGGCTCAGGGTAAGTTCGTGAAACTCGTTTTCAAGATGAGACCACTCGCCATCGCCGTCGGCATGAACATGGGGATGCGCCGCGGGCCTTCGGCTCCGCGCGCGCTCTTCAGCGGATAGAACGAGCGGCGGACGGCGGAGACGGAAGGGCCCGGGGAGCGGACAGCTCGCCGGGCCTTTTCGCGTTCAGGGAGAGGCTTTCAGATTCCCGGAGAAGGCAGATGAGCTTCGTGGTCGGGCTGGAGTGCAAGGAGTGCCGGACGCCCCACGGCGACGGCGCACGGATGACCTGCGAACAGTGCCTGGGCCCGCTCGAGGTCCGCTACGACTACGAGGCGATGCGTGGCGTGGTCACCCGGGAGAAGCTGGCGGCGGGTCCGCGCTCGCTCTGGCGGTACCGCGATCTGCTGCCGATCCTGGGAGAGCCCGCCGCCGGGCTCCGCTCGGGGCTGACGCCCCTGGTCAGGGCCGAACGGCTGGGACGGGCGCTGGGCATCCGGGAGCTGTACCTGAAGGACGACAGCGCCAACCTGCCGACCTTCAGCTACAAGGACCGGGTGGTGGCGGTGGCTCTCACCCGGGCCAAGGAGCTCGGCTTCACCACGGTCGCCTGCGCCTCGACCGGCAACCTG
>DASPUE010000226.1:0-6389 GCA_035623055.1 Gemmatimonadales bacterium | reverse complement strand
TGGCTCGCGCCCCCATCCCATTGAGCCTCCGACGATTCACGCGGTCTTAGCCCACATCTGTTTCGCGATGGCGCGACTGGCCCCCTGGTCCAGCGCCGCCGCGCTTCCCTGAACCACACCGGCCCCCGCACGCGGCATGTCTGAGCCCATCACGGACTACTACGTCGTGGAGTTTGCCTCCCCGGCAGACGCCGAACGGGTTGCCAACTACATCGCGGATACCAGCGTGGCCCAGGGGCGGCAGATGAGGCAGGGCGCGCTGCGGCCGGTGATCTGGACCTCGTCGCCTCTCGCGCCCAAGGGTGCTCTCTTCCTGAGCGTCGGGGCACTCGAGCTGGCTCGCGAAGTCGGGATCGAGCTGAGACCCATGCGAAGGATCAGCGCCGAGGAGCTGCCGGCGCACCGGACATTGCTGATGGGGGAGCCGGGGGATAGGTGGTAGGGGGTGAGATAGGAACTGAGTAGCGAGTGGCGAGTAGCGAGTACCTGGTACCTAGTACCTAGTACCTAGTACCTGACGCCTGAACACTGACGCCTGTAACCTGATCCCCGATCCTCTTGGAGCGCCTAACCGGTGCGCATTGCGGTGTTCGGCAGCGGCGGTGTCGGAGGCTATTTCGGAGGCCGACTGGCCGAGGCCGGTGAAACGGTGACGTTCATCGCGCGGGGGGCTCATCTCGCAGCGCTCCTGGAACGGGGACTCGCGGTCGAGAGCATCGCCGGCGACTTCGAGGTCCGTCCCGTCCGCGCCACTGATGACCCCCGCACCGTCGGGGTCGTGGATGCCGTGCTGGTGGCCGTGAAGACCTGGCAGCTGGGCGACGCGGCCCGGGCGATGGCGCCACTCGTCGGCCCCGCGACCATGGTGGTGCCGCTGGAGAACGGGGTCGAGGCGCCGGAGGAGTTGGGCCAGGTGCTCGGAGCAGAGCACGTGCTCGGCGGTCTCTGCCGGATCCTCGCTTATGTGGTGGGGCCGGGCCGCATCCGCCACTCGGCCGTGGAACCGTACGTCGCGTTCGGAGAACTCGATGGCTCACCGAGCCCCCGCGCCGAGTCACTGCTGGCGGCGTTTCGAGGGGCGACCGGAGTCGTCGCGGAGATCCCGGACGACATCCGGGCCGCGATGTGGGGCAAATTCATGTTCATCACTCCGGTGAGCAGCATCGGGGCCGTGACCCGGGTTCCCATCGGGGCCTTCCGCGCCACGAGCGAGACCCGCGCGCTGCTCCACGAGGCTCTCAGGGAGATCGAGGCCCTGGCCCGACAGCTCGGGGTCAGGCTCCCCGCCGATGCCGTGGGCCAAACGCTCGAGTTCGTGGACGCGATCCCCCCCGATGGCACCACCTCGATGCAGCGCGATATCATGGACGGACGGCCGTCCGAACTCGAGGCGCAGGTGGGCGCGGTCGTGCGGCTCGGGGCCCGGGCTGGGGTGGCAGTCCCGGTCCATCAGTTTCTCTACGCCGCACTCCTGCCGCAGGAGCGGCGAGTGCGAGGGGAGTCTTCCGGGAATTCCTGACTGGGAGCCCGGCCCAGCCGGCCGTGGGCACCAGTAACAAGCCCCACCGCCTGATGGCCGGTGGGGCCGCGTCATTTCAGGGCTTCGCCGGAAGCGGTGGCCGGCCTACAGCTTCACCTCCGGAACGAAGTTCTGGTCGCCCTTGGGCGGCCGGACGTAGGCTTCCGGGCGGCGGGGACGATGAGGCAGCTCCAGCGCGGGAGGTGTCGCGTCGTGATAGGGCACCGACTTCAGGATGTGGTTGATGCAGTTGAGACGCGCCCGGCGCTTGTCATCGGCTTCCACCGTCCACCAGGGCGCCTGCTTGATGTCGGTGTGCCGGAACATCTCGTCCTTCGCCTCGGAGTACTCAACCCACTTCGTCATGGACTCGAGATCCATGGAACTCAGTTTCCAGCGGCGGGCTGGATTGCCCGACCGCTCGGCAAACCGGCGTTCCTGCTCCGCGTCGCTGACTGAGAACCAGTACTTGAGCAGGATGATCCCCGAGCGGACCAGCATCCGCTCGAACTCGGGGCAGGCTCGCAGGAATTCGAGATACTCTTCCTCCGTGCAGAATCCCATGACCCGCTCCACACCGGCCCGGTTGTACCAGCTCCGATCGAACAGCACGATCTCGCCGGCCGCCGGCAGATGGGCGACGTAGCGCTGGAAGTACCACTGGGTCTTCTCCCGGTCCGACGGAGTGCCCAGGGCCACGATTCGGCAGCCGCGAGGGTTGAGGGGATCGGTGATGCACTTGATCGCGCCACCCTTGCCCGCCGCATCGCGCCCTTCGAACAGGATCACCAGCTTCTGTCCGGTCGCCTTGATCCAGTACTGCATCCGGACCAGCTCGAAGCTGAGCTCGTCCAGGGCCGCCTCATAGACCTTCCGCGGTACGTGGTCGTTGGTCTTCGCCACCATCAGCTCCCTAAGAGAGGTTCGAGTCCGCCAGCGATGCCGCTCACGCGGTCCGCTTCTGATACTGGCCGACGGCCAGCCAACAGGTTCCAATGCCGAAGGCCACGAGCATCGCCAGGGGCCGCGCGATCTCCGCCAGCCCGGCGCCCTTGATGAGGATGGCGCGCGAGATGCTGACGAAATGCCGGACCGGATTGAACTCGGCCGCCACCTGGACCCAGTGCGGCATGCTTTCCACCGGCGTGAACAGGCCGCTCATCAACAGGTAGATCATCATGATGAAAAACGTGACGAACATCGCCTGTTGCTGGGTATCCACCCGTCCGGAGATGAACAGCCCGATGCTCAGGGTCACCACCAGGTAGATCATGGTGACGCCGAACAGCAGGACCAGGCTGCCCCGCATGGGCACACCGAACACCGCCCAGGCGATCACGAGACCAATCGACAGATCGAGCAACCCCAGGACGCCCAGTGGCAGCAACTTGGCCGTGATGAACTGCCCCTTGGTGATGGGGGTGACGTTGATCTGCTCCAGGGTCCCGATCTCCTTCTCCCGGGCGATATTCTGCGCGGAGAGCAGGGTGCTGATCATGGTCACCAGCGAGACCAGGATGCCGGGCACCATATAGTGCTTGTAGTTGAGCGTCGGGTTGTACCAGCTCCGCACCCTCCCCTCGATCCGGTCGGTGCCGCGCACCGGTCCCAGCCGGGAAGGATCCACCACCGTCACCCGGCCCGGACGGAGTTCGGCCCCCAGCTCCCTGGAGTAGTCGCTCAGAATGTCCGCGGCGTAGGATTGCACGATGCCCGCCGCGGAGCCCTTCTCCGCGTTGACAGAGAGCAACACCTTGGCATTCCCGGTGCGGACCAGGTCCTTTTCGAAATCGGTCGGGATGACCACCACCATCGTGGCTTCGTCCCGAAGCAGCGCGTCGTTGGCCTGGTCCAGGGAGTTCGACCGCCCCTGGATGGTGAAGCGGCCGGAGGCCGTCAGCCGGGTCACCAGCCCGCGCGAGATCACGCTGTGATCGAGATCGACCACATAGGCCGGTGTATCCTGGATCGTGAACGTCGCCGCGTTGGACAGCACCAGGAGCTGCACCACCGGCATGACGACGACCTGGGCCAGGGTCGCCTTGTCGCGAACGATGTGGAGCACTTCGGCCCACGCCAGCGCAAGAATCTCTCGCATGACTATTCCAGTCGAGTGTGGAAGGATCGAGTGCTGAGCACCAGGAGAGCCAGGGCCATGGCGCAGAGGATCAGGGTCTCCTGCCACAGGTAGGCGAGGCCGGTTCCCTTGAGCATGATGCTCCGCACGATGGTCACGAACCATTTGGCCGGGATCACGTTGGAGATCCACTGCAGCACGGTGGGCATGCTCTCGATCGGGAAGATGAACCCGGAGAGCAGCATGGTGGGAAGCATCGTGCCGAGCAGCGCGCCCATCATCGCGACCCGTTGCGACGAGGTGCGGGAGCTGATCAGCATCCCCAGCGACAGCGACACCAGGATGTAGAGCAGACCTTCTCCCAGCAGCAGCACCAGGCTGCCGCGGAGCGGCACATCGAATACCAGCCGCGCTTCCAGGATCACCAGCAACACGCTGACGAACCCGATCGAGAGATAGGGCATGACCTTGCCCACGATGATCTGCCAGGGCCGCAGCGGCGACACCAGCAGCGCCTCCATGGTCCCCGTCTCCTTCTCCCGAGTCAGGGAGATCGCCGTCATAAGTGCCGAGATGATGGTGAGCACGAATGCCACCAGCCCGGGGACGAACAGGTGGGAGCTCTCGGCGGTCGGGTCGAACCGCATCCGCAACTGCGTCGCGATCACCACGCCCGGCTGCACGGTCTGTTGGTCCCGCTGGTACTGGCGGATGACTGCCATGGCGTAGTTCTGCCGGGTGCTGCCGGTGTTCGGCTCGGTCGCGTCGGCGATGACCTCAACCCGCGCTGGCAGTCCCTGGCCCAGCCGGCTCGCAAACTGGGGCTCGAAGACGATCGCCTCCTCGGCTTTGCCGCGCTGGAACAGGCCCTCGAGCCCGGCGCTGTTGGGCAGAACCGCGACGGTATGAAACACGTCCGTGGCCTCGAGCCGGTTCCGGATTTCCAGGGTCACGTGATCCGGAGTCGGATCCACGATCACCAGCCGGATGTCTTTCACGTCCGTCCGGATGGCAAAGCCGAACAGGATTACCTGGATCACCGGCATGAGCACGATCACCGCCAGGGTGCGCCGGTCGCGCAGGATGTGACGCCATTCCTTCTTGAGCAGGCCCCGGAGCGCGTTCACGCGGCACCTCCGCCGTTGGTCGGGCGCACCAGCCGCACGAATACCTCATCCATGGTTTCGGCCCCATACTGCTGCTTGAGTTCCGAGGGGGTCCCCATGGCACCGATCCTTCCAGCGACCATGATGGAGATCCGATCGCAGTATTCGGCCTCATCCATGTAGTGGGTGGTCACCAGCACCGTGGTCCCCCCCGCGGCGGCCTGGTAGATCATCTCCCAAAACTGGCGCCGAGTGATCGGGTCGACGCCGCCCGTGGGCTCGTCGAGAAAGACGATCTGGGGTCGATGCAGCAGGGCGACAGAAAACGAGAGCTTCTGGCGCCAGCCGAGGGGAAGGGAGCGCACCGCCAGATCGGCCGCGTCCTCCATGCCGAGCCGGGCCAGCATCTGCTCGGTACGGGACCGGATCTCCTTGGAGGCCAGACCGTAGATCCCACCATAGAGACGGATGTTCTCCCGGCTCGTCAGGTCCTCATACAGCGAGAACCGCTGGCTCATGTAGCCGATGGAGCGCTTGATGGCCTCGCTCTCGGTATACACATCGTGCCCCGCCACCTGAGCAGTCCCGCTGCTCGGCGCCAGCAGCCCCGTGAACATGCGCATCGCGGTGGTCTTCCCGGCGCCGTTGGCGCCAAGGAACCCGAAGATCTCGCCCCCGTGCACCTCTAGGGTGATGTGATCTACCGCGGTGAAGCTACCGAAGGTGCGCGTCAGATCCTGAGCCTGAATCGCGAGCGTTCCGTTCATGCGCTGGGCGCCTCCTCCGCCTTGCCCAGATGGGCCATGAAGCAGTCCTCGATGCTGGCGGGAATCCGGGTAGCCGAAACGGCGGCGACCCCTCGCCCCCTCAGGAAGGCACCGACCTCCAGGCCGATCGCCTCGGCCGGCAAGCCGGTCCGCCGGTCGGTGTAATGGAGAACTTCGCCAAACGGGTAGACCGTGTGGGCATGGGGGAACTCGCGGAGCGCGAGCAGGCTCTCGTAGCGCTGCGCGGCCCGGACGGCGATGAGCGGCCGGTCGAAGGCCTGCGTGATTCCCTCCGGAGTGTCGATCGCCAGAATCCGTCCCTGCTGCATCAGGGCGATACGATCGCACCGGGTCGCCTCGTCCATGTAGGGCGTGGAGACGACGATCGTGAGCCCCGATTCCTTGAACCGGGCGAGCAGCTCCCAGAACTCGCGGCGCGACACCGCGTCCACGCCGGTCGTCGGCTCGTCCAGGAAAAGGATGTCGGGACGGTGGACCAGGGCGCAGCAGAGCGCCAGCTTCTGCTTCATGCCGCCTGACAGCGCTCCCGATCGCCGGCTCTTGAACGGCTCCAGCTGGACGTAGATCGGCTCGATCTGCTGGTACTCCCGTTCGAGAGTGGTACCGAACACCGACGCGAAGAAGGTGAGGTTCTCTTCGACGCTCAAGTCGGGATACAGGGAGAAGCGCCCGGGCATGTATCCGAGCCGCGGCCGGAGCGCCCAGAGGTCCCGGGCCACGTCGAGCCCCAGCACCTCGGCCCGCCCCGCGTCAGGCAGGAGCAGCGTGGCCAACACCCGGAAGAGGGTGGTCTTCCCCGCCCCGTCCGGACCGATGAAGCCGAACAGCTCCCCAGTCCGGACCGACAGCGACACGTCGCGCACGGCCCTGGTGGTGCCGAAGCTCTTGCTCAAGTGCTC
>DASPUE010000225.1:0-2859 GCA_035623055.1 Gemmatimonadales bacterium | reverse complement strand
CCGCACATCCTGAACATGATGATCCCCGGGACCAGGAGCGAGGCGCTGCTCATGCACCTCGATATGGCGGGGATCGCGGCGTCCGGCGGTTCCGCGTGCAGCACCGGGACTCCCGAGCCCTCGCATGTGCTGTCGGCGATGGGCTTCCCCGCCGAATTGGCCTTTGGCGCGGTCCGGCTGAGCCTGGGACGCGGCTCCACCGCCGAGGACATCACGCTGGCGATCGAGGCGTTTCCCGGCGCGGTGACCAAGGTTCGCAAGCTGACGGAGACGCTGAACCGTGGCTGAGCGCGTCCTGGTCGCGATGAGCGGCGGGGTGGACAGCTCCGTGGCGGCGGCACTGCTGACCGAACAGGGGTACGACGTGGTCGGCGCGACGATGAAGCTGTTCTGCTACGGCGATTCGGTCCCCGACCGCCCCTGCTGCTCGCTGGACTCGATCAACGACGCGCGCGAGGTCTGCCAGACCCTGGGGATCCCCCACTACGTCCTCAACTTCGAGGACCGGTTCTCGCGGCATGTGATTCAGAATTTCGTGGACGAGTACAGTCGGGGACGCACCCCCATTCCCTGCGTCCGCTGCAACAGCTTCACCAAGTTCCGCGACCTGCTGGCCCACGCCGATGCGCTCGGCTGCGAGCGCATCGCCACGGGGCACTACGCGATCGCCAGCGAGGGCCGGCTCTATCGCGGGCGCGACGCATCCAAGGACCAGAGCTACTTCCTCTGGGGCATCGACCGCTCGGTCGTGGAGCGGATGCTCACACCGGTCGGCAGCCTGACCAAGGCCGAAACCCGGGCCCAGGCCCGCGCGTTGGGCCTGGTCACCGCGGAGAAGCCCGAATCGGTCGAGATCTGCTTCGTCCCCGATGACGACTACGTCGGCGTGCTCGAGCGCCACCTCCCGGCCGGCGCGGCCGCCCTCAGCCCCGGCCCGCTGGTGACGGTGGGCGGCGAGCACATCGGCGAGCACGAGGGATTCGCGCGCTACACCATCGGGCAGCGCAAGGGTCTGCCCGGGGGCGCCGCGGGTCCACGGTATGTGGTCGCCATCCGCCCGGACACCCGGGAAGTGGTGGTCGGTGGGCTGGACGACCTGCTCGGCCACCGGCTGCGCCTCGAGGAGGTGAATTGGCTCACCGAGCCGCTCCGCCCCGGCGATTCCTGCGACGTGCAGGTTCGCTACCGGGCCAAGGCGGTGAGTGCCACCGTGCTGGACGAGTCCCAGGGAACCGCCCTGAGTCTCGCGCTGGAAACCCCCGTCCGTGCCATCACCCCCGGCCAGTCCGGCGCGCTCTACCGCGCCGACGGTCAGGTGCTTGGCGGTGGAGTCATTGCCTGATGCGGTGTGTCGGCCTCTTTCCCGCGCTCGTCCTCGCCTCCCTCGCACCGACCACCCTGACGGCCCAGGAACAAAAGGCCCTCACGGTCGACGACTACATCACGCTTCCGATCGTGAGCGACCCGCAGCTCTCCCCGTCGGGGACGCAGGTTGCGTTCACGGTCTCCACCCCCTCGTTCGAGGAGAACCGGTCCTTGAGCAAGGTCTGGGTCGCCGATGTCCTCACGGGCGACTCGTGGCAGGCCGGGGCGAAGGAAGGCAACGACCGGGCACCGCGGTGGTCGCCGGACGGCCGCAACCTGACCTTCGTCTCCACCCGGGATGGGACCGCGCAGATCTGGCAGACCACGGTGCACGGCGAGGCGACCAAGCTGACCAGCCTCAAGAACGGGGTCAGCGACTTCCTCTGGTCTCCAGACGGGAAGAGTCTGTACTTCTGGACCGATGTTCCGTGGGGCGACTCCAGCGAGGCAGCCCGCCGTGGCGCGCCCTGGTCCACGGATGCGCGGATCTTCACCGATCTCTTCTACCGGCATTGGAACGAATGGCGGTTGGGCGTGCGGTCGCACGTGTTCCGGATCGAGGTGGCCTCCGGCAAGGTGACCGACATCACCCCGATCGACGAGGACGCCCCACCGCTGGCGTTGGGCGGTCGGGACGTGGCCGTCTCGCCGACCGGCACCGAGGTGGCGGTCGTCTATAACACCGACTCGGCGATCGCGACCAGCACCAACAACGACGTGTTCGTGATGGGGCCGGACGGCACCGCACCCCAGCGGGTCACCACCAGCCGCGGCAACGACAACTCCCCCGCCTATTCACCGGACGGCCGTTACCTCGCCTACCTGGCGATGGTGACACCGGGGTTCGAGTCGGACCGCCAACAGCTCATGCTCTATGAGCGGGCCAGCGGCCGCCGGATCGCGGTGACGCCGAAATGGGACCTCAGCATCTCCGCCTTCCGCTGGTTCCCGGACGCCAAGGCGGTGCTGGCGGAGGTTGAGGAGCGGGGGAGCCACGTGCTGTATCGGATTGACGTCCCCACTGGCCGTCCCACCCGCCTCCTCGCCGGGGGCACCAACACCGATGCAACGCTCTCGGTCGGTGGAAGCGTGATGGCGTTTCTGCGGAGCACCGCCAACCACCCACCAGAGGTATGGATCGCTGGAAGCGACGGGAAGAACCCCCGCCCCGTCACCAAGGTCACCGACGACCGCATCGCTCCGTACGATCTCCCGGCCGCTGAGGGCTTCGGGTTCGTCGGGGCGCAGGGAGATTCAGTGTTCGGGTGGCTGATCAAGCCGCCGGGGTTCGATCCTATCCGGCGGTACCCGCTGATCTACCTGATTCATGGGGGACCCCAGGGCGCGTGGCTCGACCAGTGGCATAGCCGCTGGAACTACGCGACCTTCACCGCCCGGGGGTATGTCGTCGCGGCGGTGAACTTTCACGGCTCCACCGGTTACGGCCAATCGTTCACCAACAGCATCAGTCGCAACTGGGGAGGCATTCCCTAC
>DASPUE010000224.1:0-3452 GCA_035623055.1 Gemmatimonadales bacterium | reverse complement strand
AGGACCGGTACTCCGCCGAAGCCAGGGCGTGCCGCAGGAAGAACCGGCTCAAGGGGCGGTTCAGGTAGCCAACCCCGACGCTCGCGATCGCGAACGGGGTCCCCGCGAGTCGGGCGAGCATCGCCCATCGGAATAGCGCGTACGGATGCCCCCACGGGCCGCCAAACTCCTCGTCCAGTTGTCCGCCCCCCGACACGAGGAGAAGGTCCAACTCTCTGACGATGCGGTAGGACTGGGTCAGGTGACGAACCTCGGCGGGAATCTGGCGCGCCGCCTGCCACTTGCGGCGCAGGAACCGGAGTGTTGATCCGACCAGGGGAATGGCCTTGACCCCCTTGCGGAGGAAATCCCCTCGGGACGGAGTCGACGCTGCGACTGCGGCTTTGCGGTGAGATTCGGCTTGCGCCCCATCGCCGATCGATCGTCGCATTGCCTCGGAGTAGCTGGTCACGGAAAGGCCGGTGATCGGGAACGCGGGGATCCCATGGCGTGCCGTCGTGTCCGACGGGTCCAAGGTGATTCCCAGGAGAGCGACCCCGGGCTCACGCCTCCGCAGATTCTCGATGACCGCCGTTTGAATCGCTCCGTCGCCGAGGTTGCTTCCATCGTACGGCGTCAGTAGTCCGATGCGCGTCAATCTCGTGTCCTGGTCGGGGGCAGGCGCCTCCGCGGCCGCCTGGAAGCGGTCAGGCGCCCCCGATACTGGGGCCCGGATCGCGGTGCCAAGGGTGGCGCGGGTGATGGAGTCGTAGCAGTGTAGCATCAAGTGGTGCCGTCGCTTAGCCCCACAAATCGAGCAACTGTCGTGCTAGCTCATCGCGACGGCTAGATACTGTTGCCTGGCTGCAACAGCCTGTATAGTCTACGCATCACACGGGAATATGGCCCGGCCGCCGGCTCGGTGACCACCTAAGGGCGCGTATATTGCTTGTCCCCGAGCCGTTCGCTGCACAGGACTCCACCCCATGAACCTCGGAGCAGCCTCGATGCGCACCGCGTCTGTGGCAGATTCCTCCGCCACGTGGCCCGCCGCGGCCATGGGCGCGCCCAAGGCCGGCTGCTGCCGCTTCTGTGGTACCCGCCTCCAGCACACGATGGTCGACCTTGGCATGTCTCCGCTATGCGAGAGCTTCGTGCCGGCCGACAAGGTCAACGCCATGGAGCCGTTCTATCCGCTCCACGCCTGGGTCTGCGACCGCTGCTTCCTGGTCCAGCTGGAAGAGTATGTGAGTGGCGAGGAGATCTTCACCGACTACGCCTATTTCTCCTCGTTCTCCGATTCCTGGCTGGACCATTGCCGCCGCTACACCGAGCAGATGATCGCCGAGCTCGGGCTGACGCCGCGGAGCCACGTGGTCGAGGTGGCCAGCAACGATGGGTATCTCCTCCAGTATTTCGTCAAACAGGGCATCCCCTGCCTGGGGATCGAGCCGGCGGCGAATGTAGCCAAGTTCGCGGAGGAGAAGGGGGTTCCCACGCTGGTGAAGTTCTTCGGGCGGCAGACCGCCCGGGAACTGGTGTCACAGGGCGTCCGCCCCGACCTCATCCTCGGGAACAACGTGCTCGCGCAGGTCCCCGACCTGAACGACTTCGTGGGCGGGCTCAAGATCCTGCTCGGGCCGACTGGGGTCATCACCATCGAATTCCCCCACCTGCACCAGACGGTGCTGGGCAACCAGTTCGACCAGGTCTACCACGAGCACTTCTCGTATTTCTCCCTGTACTCCGCCGAGCGGATCTTCGCCGCGCACGGCCTGACCCTGTACGATGTGGAGGAGCTGCCTACGCATGGCGGTTCGATCCGGATCTACGGCCGGCACGCCGAGGATGACTCGAAGCCGGTGACGGAACGGCTGCTTGAGCTGAGGGCGCGCGAGCTCGCCGCGGGCGTGGACACCCTCGCCTACTACTCGGACTTCGAGGAGAAGGTGCGCGAGACCAAGCGAAAGCTGCTGGAATTCCTGATCAAGGTACGGCGGGCAGGAAAGCGGGTGGTCGGCTATGGCGCTCCGGGCAAGGGAAACACCCTGCTCAACTACTGCGGCATCCGGACGGACTTCCTCGATTTCACCGTCGACCGCAATCACCACAAGCACGGCAAGTTCACTCCGGGCACCCATATCCCGATCCTGCATCCGGACCGGTTGCGGGAGGCCCGCCCCGACTACGTACTGATCCTTCCCTGGAACCTCAAGACGGAGATCATGAGCCAGCTCGCCTTCATTCGGGAGTGGGGCGGCCAGTTCGTGGTACCGATCCCCGAGGTCACGGTCTACCCGTGATCTTCGGTTCCACCCCGCTTCCCGGCGCCGCGGTCGTCGACCTGGAGCGTCGGGAGGACGAGCGGGGGTTCTTTGCTCGGAGCTTCTGCCAGCGCGAGTTCGAGGCTCAGGGCCTTGAAACGACCGTGGCGCAGTGCAATGTGTCGTTCAATCGGCGTCGCGGCACACTCCGCGGCATGCACTGGCAGGCCGCACCTCACGGCGAGGCCAAGCTGGTGCGGGTCACCCGTGGCGCCCTGTGGGACGTGATCGTCGACCTGCGTCCCGAGTCGGCCACCTATTGCCGCTGGTTCGGGGTCGAGCTCTCGGCAGAGAACCACCGCGCGCTCTACATCCCGCGGGGCTTTGCTCACGGCTTCCAGACTCTGGTGGATGACGTCGAAGTGTTCTACCAGATGTCCACCTCGTATGTCCCCGATGCCCAGCGCGGCGTGCGCTGGGACGATCCCGCCTTCGGCATCGAGTGGCCGATCCTGCCCCCATTCCTGAGCGAGCGGGATGCGACCTACCCGGACTACCGGCCTGGGGAGGGCTCGTGAACGCGACCTCCAGCGCCGGTGCCGGCCAGTCGATGCATGCCCTGATCGCCGAGCTCTATCCCATCTGCCGAAGCATCACAGGCGACGGGTTTCGCCAGTCGCTCCGGCGGTTGGGGCAGGAGGTCCCGATCACCCTGAGCGAGGTTCCGACCGGTACCCAGGTCTTTGACTGGACCGTGCCCAAGGAATGGAACATCCGGGACGCCTGGATCGCCGATGCCGCTGGAAGACGGGTGGTGGACTTCCGGGAGTCCTCGCTGCACGTGGTCAACTACAGCGTGCCGGTGCGGGCACGGATGTCTCTCGCGGACCTGCGGCCCAGGCTGCACACCCTCCCGGACCAGCCGGACCTCATTCCCTACCGGACTACCTACTACAAGGAAGACTGGGGATTCTGCCTGCGTGACCGCGACTTGCGGGCGCTGCCGGAGGGAACCTACGAGGTCTGTATCGATGCGACCTTGGCGCCGGGGCATCTGACCTACGGGGAGTGTGTGCTCCCCGGCGAGACCAGCGCCGAGATCCTGATCAGCGTCCACAGCTGCCACCCGTCACTGGCCAACGACAATCTCTCGGGGATGGCGGTGGCGGTGCATCTGGCCAGGCAGCTCTCGGGCGGTCCACGGAAGCA
>DASPUE010000223.1:0-15178 GCA_035623055.1 Gemmatimonadales bacterium | reverse complement strand
CCAGGAGCCGGAGCGCACCCGGAATCGCCCGAATTCGAGTCCACAACGATGCGCCGAAGGCGAAGCGCAGGAAGGCGTCGCGGTCGGCGTGGCTCGCGGGGTGGTACCCAAACCACCAGGGCTTTCGCATCCAGTCCAGCCGATCGCTCACCACCGCCCGAGGTCGGCAGCTCTCCAGCATGCCCAACGCCCCATGGCTCCGGCCCAACCCCGATTCCTTCTCACCACCGTGGGGCACCTCGGAAGCGCCGACATGACTGGCGGCATCGTTCACCTGTACCGCCCCTGCCTCGAGCCTCCGGGCCAGTACCTCTCCTCGGCGACGATCGCCGGTCCACACACTGGCCGACAGACCATAGGTGGAGTCGTTGGCCAGGCGGATCGCATCCTCCGCGTTCTCGGCGGCCACGATCGGGAGCACCGGTCCGAACACCTCCTCGCGCCACACCGGGGCATCGAGTGGAACCTCGGTCACCACGGTTGGCTCGAAGAAGTTCGGCCCCAGATCGGGGCGCCGCTTTCCGCCGATGGCGACGCGCGCCCCCTTGGACACGCTTTCTCCGAGCTGCCGCTCCAGCAACTCCAGTTGCGCGGGTCTGATCATCGGGCCCAGCTCCGTGCCGGGCCGATCGCCGGGGCCGAGCCGGAGCATGGCGACCTTCCGGATCAGGTGCTCCAGGAACGGCTGATAGATGCCGCGTTCCACGATCACTCGCTTGGCCGCGACGCAGGTCTGACCGCCGTTGCTGAACCGGGCCCACACCGCGCCACTCGCCGCCCGGTCCAGATCCGCGTCGGCCAGGATCACGCAGGCATCGCTCCCCCCGAGTTCCAGGCTCACGGGGATGAAACGCGCCGCGGCGGCCAACGCCACGGCTCGACCGGTGCGCGCGCTGCCGGTGAAGAACACTTTGTCAGGCGCAGCCTCGATCAGCGCCGCGCCGGCCTCGCCCACCCCCACCACCACCTGACAGAGATCCGGCGCAAGCCCGGCCTGGCGCAGCAACTCGACTCCCAGCAGCGCGGTGCGGACGGTGAACTCGCTTGGCTTGAGGACGACCGCGTTCCCGGCGAGCAGCGCCGGGATCAGTTCGCCGAACGGAAGGAGGAGAGGATAGTTCCAGGGGGAAATGATCGCGACCACTCCCATCGGCTCCCAATACAGACGGCCCCGCTTGCCGAGGAAGGCGGGGTTCCCCATGCGGATGGGCTGGGGTCGCAGGATCGCGCGCGCCGAGCGGAGGTAGTAACGAGCAAAGTCGAGCGTTACCGCGACATCCACCAGCAGGGATTCGGCAATCGGCTTGCCGTTTTCGCGGGTGATGAGTTCCGCCATCTCCTGGCGGTGAGCGAACAGGAGCCGCTGAAATCGCCGAATGACCGAGGCTCGCTGGCCGAGGGATTGCCCGACCCATGCCGTCTGCGCTTGCCGTGCCCGCCGGATGATTTCGGGAATCTCGGCGAGGGGGGTGGTCTGGGTTTCGGCGAACTGCTGATTGGTGGCCGGGTCGATGGCGAGGATCGTGAGCATGGGAGGAAAGGTACCAGTCTGAATTCCGCGGACCCCTAGCAATCCCGATTGTCGCTCTCTAGTTTGTTGTCAGCCCGCAACTCTGGTTGAGAATGTTTCTCATCGTCCGAGCTGTCGCCCTCGCATCCGCCGCACTGCTTTCCTTTTCTACCGGGCAGGATCCGGCCGATCAGGGGCGAGTGGTCCGTCGGATCGCCTCGACTGCGACCCTCGCCGCCGAGGAGTATGCCACTGGCGTGCGAGACGGAAAGGTGGTCGCGCCCGAGGAAGTGGCGGAGGCACAGCTGTTCCTTGCCGAGGCGCGCCGGACCGCGGCGCTGCTGACGCAGGACGGCGGCCGCAGCACGATCGCCGCGATCGACAGCCTGATCAAGATGGTCAAGCAGAGCGCCCCAGCGGATTCGGTGGCCGCCACGGCTCGCCGGCTGGGGGCGACACTGGCGACCCGGTACGGCGTCGCCCTCGATGAGATTCCCGACGCGGCGCCTTCGCTGGCCAGGGGCGCACGGGTCTACCAGGCAGAGTGCGCCAGCTGCCATGGCCCCGGCGGCCGGGGCGACGGCTTGGCGGGTCAGGCCCTCAAGCCCCCGCCCGCCGATCTTACCGACTTCCGCCAGCTGGCCGCCGCCACTCCGCTGGATTTCTTCCGACGCATCACTATCGGCGTCACCGGGACTGCGATGCCGGCATTCGAGAGCCGGTTGAGCGCTGAGGACCGGTGGGCTGCCGCCGCATACGCGACCGCATTGCGGGCCCCTGCGCCTCGCGGCGAGGTGCCGCCCAGCCTGCGTCCCTTTGCGAGTACCGCGCGCATGAGCGACGTGCAGATCGCCGCCGCTCTGGTTCCGGGCGCCGATCCCACGGCGCCGGACACGCGCGCCCGAGTCGCCGCCGTCCGGAGCTTCGGGTCGTCGGACTCGGCTGGTGAGCGCTCCGGTGCCGTGTTCACGGCCGTGCGCGCTCAGCTCGATACCGCGGTCGGTCTGGCGCGAGGGCACCAGAGCGATGCGGCCAGCGCCAAGGCGTTCGACGCCTACATGACCTTCGAGCAGGTGGAACGGGTGGTGCGCGCCAAGAACTCGGGTTTGGCCAACGATCTCGAGGCCGGGTTCGCCGCCCTCCGGACCCGAGCCGCGGGAGGGGCGACCGCCACGGAGCTGGAGCAGATCGACCGGCGGCTGCTGGCGGACCTGGAAAATGCCGAGCGCACCACGACCGATCGGCTCTCGCCGCTCAATCTGTTCGTACAGTCCTTCGTGCTGCTCTTGCGGGAAGGGCTCGAGGCGATTCTGGTCGTCGGCGCGCTGATGGCATTCCTGGTCAAGACGGGCGCGGAGCGCCGTCGCCGCGATATCCACGTTGGCGTGGTGGCCGCGATCGGGGCAAGCCTGGTCACTGCCGCACTACTTGAGACGATCGTGGAGGTGAGTCGCTCCTCGCAGGAGGCGCTCGAGGGCGGCATCATGCTGGTCGCCACCGGGATGCTCTTCTATGTGAGCTACTGGCTGCTCTCCAAGATGGAGGTCGCCAAGTGGAACCGGTTCGTGAAAGGCAAGGTGCAGGACGCCGTGTCCAGCGGCTCTGCCCTGGCCTTGGCGTCGGTCGCGTTCCTGGCGGTCTATCGCGAGGGATTCGAGACGGTCCTTTTCTACAAGGCACTGTTCCTCGCGGGCTCGGGGTCGGTGTTGCCGGTCTTCGCCGGCATGGTGGCGGGCGGCCTGTCGCTCGCGATCGTCTATTTCGCGATCAACCGCTGGGGAGTTCGGATCCCTCTCAAGCCGTTCTTCGGCTTCACCAGCGCTTTCCTCTATTACATGGCGTTCGTATTCGCGGGGAAGGGCATCGCCGAGCTGCAGGAGGGGGGGCTGATCGGCACGTCGGTCGTGAGCTGGGCCCCGCGGATTCCCGCGCTGGGGATCTATCCGACCCTCGAGTCCCTGGCGTTGCAGGCGGTACTCCTGGCGCTGCTCCTGGTCGGTGTGCTCTGGACCTTCGGCATCGAGCCTCGGCGCCTGCGGGTGACCAGTCAGCTGGTTCCGGAGCCGTCGCCATCAGAAGAGGAGCGCGGTGCGGCCCCGGGGCCGGTCGCCCCTCCGGCCGCCAAAGTGGATAGCGACATCCTGCGCTCCCTCGAGCGGATGGATGCCGATCTGGCCGAGCTGCGGGCGGAGGTGGAGCGGCTGCGAAGCGTACTGCTCCGAAGCAGCGGGCGGATGGGCTAGGGCGCTGCAGAAACCGGGAACAGAAAACCCGCCGAGCTGGGCTCGGCGGGTTTTCCATTGGGAGGTGGCAGACCGCCCCCTGAGTTGTGGACGGAGACGAACAGAATGTTCGCTCCACTCTTCTTCGGCCTGCCACTTTTCGGTTGGCGCCTAGATCGCCGTTAGGCAAATGTATCAGTCGTCCCCACCTTGCGGCAAGAGCTTCTTCTAGTCACATGTGGGCCATGGACTTACCCGACGATCACCGGGAGGCGGGCAGCTGTGGATCACCCACTCCCGTGGCCTCCGGCATCTTTTCCCCGGTGTCCGAGGGCGCTCGAGGTGCCGAGAGATAGGGGCCCGGGGGGACATCCGCCGCGCGGCTGAGCTGGGCGGTGATGATGATGCCGACGACCACGATCCCCACGCTGGTCACCTGTGCGAGGGTCAACGGTCCGAAGAAGCGATCGTCCTTTGCCCGAACGAATTCGATGAGAAACCGCTCGATCCCGGCCATGATGAGATAGGTACCGAACAACCATCCTACCGGCCGGCCCTTGAGCCGGAGCCGCCACAAGATCGCGAAGACGGTCAACATCGCCGCGACTTCATAGAGTTGCGTCGGATGCACTGCCAACACCGTCGACGGGTCGGTGCCGGGGGGCACCGCGATCCCGAACAGCTGCTGCATGTTCTGGGCGGTGGAGGGGGGGAGCCCCTGAGGGAATTTCACGCCCCACGGCAGCGTGGTGGGTCGTCCGTAATCGTCGTTGACGATGAAGCAGCCGATACGGCCGATGGCATAGGCTGCCGCGAGGGCGGGGGCGCAGAGATGCGTGGTCCACCGAAGCGGCACCTTGAGCCGCCAGCTGTTGGCGATGACGGCCAGCGCCCCGCCGAGGAAGCCGCCGTACCACACCAACCCCCCGCGGGAGAAGAGCGGGCCGCCGTTGATGATCCAGTACCAGAGCTTGGCCCCGATGATCCCGCCGATGACCGCGGCGAAGGTGATGTCCGCGGCGTATTCCTCGTTCAGGCCGCGGCGTCGCAGCTCGAGGGCGATGAGCCAGCCACCAAGAAGGAAGCCGACCATCATCATGATGCCGTAGCCCGTGATCTCCAGCGGGCCCAGGTGGAAGCTCAGAGGATAGACGTTCATCGCGAAATCCCGATTGAAGCGGAAGCGGGTAGCAGGCCGGGCAGGGGAAGGTCGGCCCGCGGTTCGAGGTCGGCGCCGCTTTGCTCTCCCTGTCGGAGCCGAAAGAGTCCGGCGGCGCCGATCATGGCGGCGTTGTCGGTGTTGAGTCGCTTGCTGGCAACCACCACCCTGGCGCTCCGCCCCAACCGCTCGGATGCGGCGGCGCTGAGCGCGTCGTTGCAGGCGACCCCGCCACCGATGGCCAGGGTCGGGTAACCGGTGGCCTCGATGGCGGTGGCGGCCTTTTCGACCAGCACCTCGAGCACGGCGTCCTGGAATCCGCGCGCCAGATCGGCGCGGTCGCGCTCCAGGTCGGTGCTGGTGCGAACCGCACGGAGCACCGCCGTCTTGAGGCCGCTGAACGAGAAGCTGTATTGATCGGGACCGTCCTCGCCGATCGTATTCAGCATCGGCCGGGGAAACCGGAACCGGCCGGGGCGCCCTTCGCGAGCCAGCCGTTCGATGGCCGGTCCGCCGGGATATCCGAGTCCGAGGAGAGTACCGACCTTATCGAAAGCCTCGCCGGCGGCATCGTCGCGGGTGGCGCCGAGCAGCCGGTACTGACCCCACGCCGGAACGTCGAGCAGCATCGTGTGGCCGCCGCTTACCAGCAGGGCAACGAACGGCGGCGCGAAATCCGGCTGCTCCAGCGTCGGGGCGAAAAGGTGCCCTTCGAGGTGGTGCACCCCGATCAGCGGCCGCGCGAGGCGCCGCGCCAGCGTCTTGCCATACATGACACCCACCAGCAATGCCCCGACCAGTCCTGGTCCGGCGGTCACCGCAATCGCGTCCAGGTCTTCGAGCTCTACCCGGGCTTCGGCGAGGGCCTCATCGACCACGGGGACGATCGTGCCGAGGTGGGCGCGGCTGGCCAACTCGGGGACCACCCCGCCGAATACCCGGTGAATGTCCTGCGAGAGAATCACACAGCTGGCGAGCGTCGGTCGCCCGGGTTGGTCGGCCTTCAGCACGGCCGCCGAGGTTTCATCGCAGGAGGTCTCGATCGCGAGCAGCTTCATCGGCCGGCCGCGGGAAGCGAGTCGGGGCGCGCCGCATCCTGCGCCGGGAGGGTTGTCGAATCACCGAGGAGTCGGCGGATCAGCGCCCGGTTCACCGGGGAGGCCCAGTCGTGCGCGCCGATCACCCGTTTCATGATGACCCCGCTGGTATCGAGCAGGAAGCTCTCGGGGACACCGGTGGTTTGATAGGCCTGCTGGATGTTCATCGAGCGGTCCTGCAGGATGTCGAACGTGAGGTTGAGGCTCCTGGCGAAGTCCTTGACCACGTCCGGTCCTTCCTGGTCGATGCTCACCGCGGCGATCTTCAATCCCCGGCCGCTCAGCGAGTCATACAATCGCTGCATCGCCGGCATTTCCACCCGGCAGGGCACGCACCAGGTGGCCCAGATGTTCACCAGCGTTACGTGACCGCGATACTTGGCCCGCAGCGACACCGAATCTCCCGTGGTCAGGTCGATCGGCCGGTAATCGGGGGCGCGGGCGCCGACCGCCACCGGTTCCACCTCCGGCCCGAACCAGACCAATGCCGCCCCACCGATGATGAGCCCTCCCAGCACCGCCAGTACCAGAATCCATTGTTTCGACATCGGCTAGACCTTTTCCAGGCAGGCGCGCTGCAGCGCCCGCACTGCCGCCGCAATGTCGGGCTGGCCGAACACGGCGGTGCCGGCCACGAAGGTGTCGGCGCCGGCCCGGCAGGCGGCAGCGATGGTGTCGGTGGTGATGCCGCCGTCCACCTCGAGGGCGGCGGCGCTCTGGGCCCGATCGAGCAGCGCGCGCGCGCGGCGGATCTTCTCGGTGGTCGCGGGCAGATAATTCTGACCGCCGTACCCCGGGTTGACGCTCATGAGCAGGAGCAGGTCCAGATCTCCAACGACCTCCTCCACCAGCACGAGGGGACTTGAGGGGTTGAGCGCCAGCCCCGCCGCCATGCCGCGCGCCTGGGCCTCGGCCAGGTGCCGCTGCACGTGCACGGTGGCCTCGGGGTGGAAGGTGAACACGTTGACGCCCAGCTCCGCATACTCCGCGATGTAGCGCTCCGGCTCGAGCACCATCAGGTGGACATCCAGCGGCGCGTCGGTGAACCGGCGAATGGCGCGGATCAGCGGGGCGCCAAAGGTGAGATTGGGGACGAAGCGGCCGTCCATGACGTCCACATGCAGCCACTCGGCGCCCCCCTCCAGGGCCGCCTCCACCTGCTCGCGCAGGCGGCCCAGGTCGGTGGAGAGCAGGCTCGGTGCGATCCGGACCGCCATCAGGTTCCCTTCTTGGTCACGATCAGGTCCACCCGGCCTCCACGCGGGCTCAGGGTTCCGGCCGGCGGCCGTTGCTCGATGACAAATCCCTCGGGGCGTCCCGCGACCAGGCGGCTGGTGGTGGTCCCCATGCTCAGGCCGGTGGCTTCGATCCGCTCGCGGGCCTGCGCGACCGGAAGCCCCAACACACTGGGGACGGAAAGCTCCGCCGGGCCCGCGCTGATCACAAGGTCGATGGGGGTTCCGGCGGGGCGAGCGACACCGGGGCCTGGCCGCGTCTGTACGATGGTACCAGGGTCCAGCAACGAGCTGAGGGTGTCTGGTTTCTTGTCGAGGGCGAACCCCGCCGCCTTGAGCACGCGCTCGGCCAGCGGGCGGGGGAACGCGGTGACATCGGGCACCGGGACGTCCGGGGGCCCCTCGCTTACCGTGAGAGACACCTGACTGTTCGGCTCGACCACGGTTCCTGGCGGAGGATCCTGCCAGACGACCGCACCCCGAGGAATGGTGGGATCGGACACCTGGTCCTCCAGGCGGAGCCGGAAGCCCTGGGTTTCCAGCTTCTCCCGGGCTTGCGTGACACCCATATCAAGCACCCGGGGCACAGCGTGTTCGCTCTTGAAAAGCGGAGCGGGGAAGAGCCAGAGGACGGTGATCAGGTAGCCCAGGGCAAAAGCCCCCACCAGCACGGCGATCTGTCGGACGAGCCGCCGGCCGGCCATCGTCGCGAAGAACCCTGTACTGGAAGATGCCCCGCTGGGGCGGCGAAACTGCATCAGGCCGCGCTCCGCCGGAGCCGCGCGGCATAGGCGCCATCGACGCCGTGTCGCTGAGGCAGGAGGGCAAGATCTCCGTCAGTGGTGCAGAGGCCGGGAGGCATGGCGCCGCCCGGATCGCGGGAGAACTCCGGATGTCTCTCCAGAAAGGCGTTCACCTGGGCCTCATTCTCCTCTGGTTCCAGTGAGCACGTGGCGTAAACTAACCACCCCCCGGGTCGGACCGCGGGGGCTACGCCATCGAGCAGTCCGCGCTGCTGGTCCACGAGGCGGTGGAGGGCCTCGGGGCGTACTCGCCAACGGGCCTCCGGATGCCGCGCGAAGGTGCCAGTGCCCAGGCAAGGCGCATCGAGGAGAACCAGGTCGACTTCCCGGCAGGGCGGTGCTGCGGCGGAAGCGACCACCGGGAATTCCCGTCCACTCCCGGCACGCCGCAAGTTCTCGGCGAGTCGTCGGGACCGGTCCCGCCGCAGCTCCCCGGCGAGCACGCGGGCTGCACGGTGACCGAGCGCGATCGACTTCCCGCCGGGTGCGGCGCAGGCATCGTAGACGGTCGCGCCCGGCGGACAGTCGGCGAACCGGGCCACCAGGGCCTGGGCGCCATCCTGCACCACGAACGCCCCGTCTTGAAATCCGGGGAGATCCGCCGGTCGAGCCGATTCGAGCAGGAGCCCCGCGTCAAACGGAGCCCGCTGCGCGGCGACCCCGTGCTCCCATAGGCGCTGCTGCAGCTGCTCCAGCTTCTCGCGGGCCGGCTGCAACACCAATGGAGGGCGGCGGTTGTTCCAGGCCAGCAGCTCTTCTGTTTCCTGCTCACCGAACCGCGCCAACCACCGCCGGACCAGCCACTCGGGGTGAGAGTAGCGGTCGGCGAGATGCGCCGCGGGGTCGGTGCTCCGTGGCGGAGGCGCCGCGCGCCCGCCGATTCCCCGGAGAATCGCGTTCGCGAACCGCGCCGCCTTTTCACCCAGCGTGGTGCGAGCCAGCTCTACGGTGGTGGAGACGGCGGCGTGCGGGGGAACGCGGTCGAGCACGCTCAACTGGTACACCCCCAGGCGGAGGATGTCGCGCAGCTCCGGGGTGACCGAACCCCAACCGCGGTGGACGAGCGGCTGGAGCCTGGCGTCCAGATCGTTCCGATGGCGCAGCACCCCAGCGGCGAGCTCGTGGGCGAGACGGCGATCGGCATCGGGTAGCTCGGCCACCGCCTGATCCAGCGCTTGATCGAACGGCTGGCCGTCCTGCACCGCGCGGAGGATCCGATAGGCGGCGCGGCGGACGCCAAGCCCGGCGAGGGTCACCCCATCATCCCGGAGGTCGGGCTGGACGGCACCGCCACTTCACGGCGCGGCATGCGCCCCGCCAGATAGGCAAGCCGGCCGGCCTCGACTGCCAGCCGCATCGCGGCGGCCATGGCGACCGGATGCTTTGCCTCGGCGATGGCGGTGTTCATCAGGATGCCATCGACGCCCTGCTCCATCGTCACGCAGGCGTCGGAGGCCGTCCCGACGCCGGCATCCACGAGCACCGGCACCTTCAGGCGCTGCTTGATGGTGCGGATGCTGTAGGGGTTGAGGAGTCCCAGACCGCTTCCGATCGGCGAGGCGAGCGGCATCACCGCCGCGGCTCCGGCCTCCTCCAACCGCAACGCCGTGATCAGGTCGTCGTTGGTGTACGCCATGACCTGGAAGCCTTCTCCGGCCAGAGTCTTCGTCGCGGCGAGCAACCCTTCAGCGTCTGGGAGGAGGGTGGCCTTGTCGCCGATCACCTCGAGCTTGATGAATTCATTGAAACCGGCCTCGCGAGCCAGGCGGGCGTAGCGAACCGCCTCATCCGCGGTGTAGCAGCCGGCGGTGTTGGCGAGCAGGAAGAACCGCTTCGGGTCGAGGTGATAGAGCATCCCCTCCTCCCTTGTGCGGTCGAGGTCCACGCGGCGGACCGCCACGGTCACCACCTCGGCCCCCGACGCCTCGATGGCGGCCACCATCTCGGCGTTGCTCCGGTACTTGCCCGTTCCCACCAGCAGGCGGGAACGGAACGTTCTGCCGCCGACGACGAGGGGCTGGTCCCCGAGCTGCTGGTCCGTGGCGGTGGCGGTGAGAGATGCTGGCACGGTGTCTCCGATCATGATCGTCCGTTGTCCGGCTCAGCCGCCGCCGACGAAGTGAACCAGTTCGACCTGATCCCCTTCATGCAGTGACACCTCGGCGAGGTGTGGCCTGCGAACGATCTTCCGGTTGTGCTCGACCACGACCATTCGCGGGTCGAGGCCGAAGTGGCTGAGCAGACTGGCCAGGGTCGCCGGCGCCGGCACCTGTCGGCGCTCGCCGTTGACCATCAGGGCGAGGTCGCTCATGCGGCCTCCGACCAGGGGAGCAGGAAGTCCTGCGCGGCGCGGGCCGGATCGCCGGCGCGCCACAGGGCGCCGATGGCCGCGACGCCGTAGGCACCAGCGTCCCGGACCGCGGCGACACGCTCGCCCGTAATGCCTCCGATCCCGATGACCGGAATCCCCCGCGCGCTGAGCTGGCTCAGCAGGGCGAGGCCGATCCCCGGGCGTCCGGGGTGGGTGGTGGTCTCGTAGAGGTTTCCCACCATCAGGAAATCCGCCCCCGCGTCAATCGCGGCATCGGCCTCACTCGCCGAATGCACCGAAGCGCCGATCCAGCCCTGCCAGTGCCCGGCGAAGGCGGCACGCGCGTCCGCGGGGACGAGGTCCCGTTGGCCCAGCTGGAGCCCTTGGGTGCCGAGCGCCGCGGCGAGATCCGGCCGGCCATTCACGAAGACCGATGCCTCCGCCGGCCGCGCCAAGGCCTGGACCCGACGGGTGGCCGCGGAAAGTCGCGCCGCGGTTGCGCCGAGGTCCCGCACATGAATGGCGACCGCCGAGCCGGAGGCTGCGATGGCGGCAGCGCGCACCGGGAAATCGTCGAGGGCGAGCAGTGCCGCATCGGTCACGGCATGCACCCGGGGTAGCGGTCTCATGTGAACCGCTGCCCTGCGGCCACACCCCGACCGCGCACCCATTCGCTCACCGGCATCCGCTTCTTTCCGGACGGCTGCACTTCGGCCACCTCGAGAGAACCCACCGCCGCCGCGATCTGCAGGGTATCGTCCGCGGTGAGCACCGTGCCTGGAGCTCCCCCGGCATTGGAGACCCGACCTCCGAAGAGCTTCACCTCCTGATCGCCGAGCATGGCCCAGGCGCCCGGTTCGGGGTCGAAGGCGCGAACCGTCCGGGCGAGCGTGGCCCCGTCGCGGGTCCAGTCCAGCCGGGTCACGGTCCGATTGATCTTGGGAGCCAGCGTCGCCCGGGTGTGGTCCTGCGGGACCGCCCGCGCCTCGCCGGCTTCCAGGAGAATGAGTACTTCGACGAGGGCTTCGGCACCCAGCTCGGCCAGTCGCTCCGTCAGCTCTCCGCCGGTCTCGTCAGGCGCGACCTCCGTCTCGATCTGATGGAGCACCGGGCCAGTGTCGAGCCCCGCCTCCATCTGCATGATGCTCACGCCCGTGGTTTCCTCCCCGTTGAGGATAGCCCACGCGATCGGCGCCGCCCCGCGCAGGCGAGGCAACAGGGACGCGTGGACGTTGAGCATTCCCAGACGGGGGATGGCCAGAATCTCGGGCTTGAGTACGTGCCCATAGGCGACGACCACGCCCACATCAGCCGCGACCGCCTTGAGCTCATCGGCGAACGGGCCAACCGGGCGTTCCGGCTGCAGCACGGGGATGCCCTCTTCCACGGCGACTAGCTTGACCGGTGGCGGGATGACCTGGCTGCGCGAGCGGCCGTGGGGCCGGTCAGGTTGGGTGACCGCCACCGCCACGTCGAAGCCTTCCTCGAGCAAGGCCCTGAACGACGGGACCGCGAACTCGGGGGTGCCGAAGAAGGCGATGCGCATCAGGTCGACTCGGCGGATGCCGGCTTCACCGGCTGCACGAAGCTCGGGTCGTCTCCGTGCTCCTTCTTCCATTTGGCCAGCAGGCGCTTGCGCTTGAGCAGGCTCAGGTGGTCGAGGAAGAGGATGCCGTCGAGATGATCGATCTCGTGCTGAACCGCCCGAGCCGGGAGCCCGGTCAGCTCGCGCCGGAAGGGAATCCCGTCCTGATCGAGCGCCTCGAGGACGATCCGATCGGGTCGGGTAACATCGCCGAACACCTCGGGTATGGAGAGGCAACCCTCCTCGGCGGTGTCGCGTCCCGAGGCCTCGATGATCTTCGGGTTGACCATCGCGAACTTCTCGCCCTCCGCGTCGATCACGGCGACTCGCCTCGCCACGCCGACCTGGTTGGCGGCGAGCCCCACGCCGCGGGCGGCGTGCATGGTCTCGAAGAGATCGGCGATGAACTGCCGAATCTCCTCATCCACGGTGCTGACCGGCTTGCTCTGCTGCCTCAGGACCGGGGAACCGAGGAGGTGGAGGTCCCGCACCGTCATCCGGCGACCCCCGCGGGTGCCGCCTGGTCCCCGACTTTCACGATGCGGGTGCGGTCGACGACCACCGTCGCGGTTCCGCTCTCGACCGTGACCCGGTCCTCCTTGATGTCCTTGACCTTGCCGATCAGTCCGCCGACCGTGGTCACCTCGTCGCCCTTCTTCAGATTCTTGAGCAACTCCTCATGCTTGCGGCGGGCCTGCCCCTGCGGCCGGAGGATGAAGAAGTAGAACACCGCCGCGATGGCGCCGATCTGCAAGAGCAGCATCGTGAGCCCGGCGTTGGGGCTGTCGGTCGGGGCCATGAAAGCCAGAATGGTGTGCGTCACGCGTCTCCTCGGTTGTCATACCGCGCCAGCCAGTCGCGGCGCCAGGCATCGAACGTTCCGGCCTTGATCTCGGTGCGCGCCTGCTCGCCGAGCCGGATCAGGAATCGGATGTTGTGGATCGACACCAGCCGGAGCCCGAGCATCTCCTCGGCCATGAAGAGGTGCCGGAGATAGGCGCGGGAGAACCGGCTGCAGGTTTCGCAGTCGCAGGCCGGGTCGAGCGGGCCGTCGTCAAGGCGGAGCTTTGCCGCGCGGATGTTGACCTTCCCCGCGCTGGTCCACGCGCTGCCGTGACGCCCATTGCGGGTCGCGGCGACGCAGTCGAACACATCCACCCCCCGGGCGATCCCCTCCAGCAGGTCGTCGGGAAATCCCACGCCCATAAGATAACGGGGCATCCGAGCGGGCAGGGCGGGGGCGAGTTCCTCCAGGACCCGGTGCATGACCGGCTTGGGCTCTCCCACCGAGAGTCCGCCGATGGCGATCCCGGTCCAGGGGCCCCGCGTGAGAATGCCTTCCAGCGATCGCCGGCGGAGGTCCTGGTGAGTGCCCCCCTGCACGATCGGCCAGAGGGTCTGGGTCTGACCGCCAGCGCCGGTCGCCAGGAGCTCCTGATGGCGGATCCGACACCGATCCAGCCAGCGGAGGGTGCGTCCCATCCCTTCCTCCGCGAGTTCCCAGGGCGCCTGACCCGGCACGACGTGGTCGAATGCCATCGCGATATCGGCACTCAGCGCCCATTGGATGTCCATGGAGGATTCCGGCGTGATGGTCCGGGCGGAGCCATCGATGTGGCTGACGAACTCGACGCCCGCTTCCGAGATCTTCCGCAACCCCTCGAGCGAGAAGACCTGGAATCCACCCGAATCGGTGAGCATGGGCCGGTCCCAGGTCGTGAACCGGTGCAATCCGCCGAGGGCTCGCACTACCTCTTCGCCTGGCCGCAGGTGCAGGTGGTAGGTGTTGCCGAGGATGATCTGCGCCCCCGCCCGACGCACCTCGACGGGATGCAGCCCGCGCACCGCCCCGTGGGTCCCCACCGGCATGAAGGCCGGCGTCTCCACGGCTCCGTGCGGCAGCGTCAGGGTGCCTGCCCTCGCGGGGCCGTCGGTCGCTTCGAGCAGGAACTCGAACATGACCGGCCGCTACCCGAGGGGGCGGCTGAGGATGCGGTCGATCTGGTTGCGGTGCACCAGATCGTGTCCCGCCGAAAGGCGGAGGTTGAGCACCGCGGAGAGCGGTCCCCGCTCGCTGTGATGTCCAACCCGCTGCCACTGCTCGGGGCTCAGCGTCCGCCAATGCCGCAGGTTGGCGGTCCGAAACGCGGCGAACTGTTCGAGCGACCATGCGGCGTCCGCCTCCATATAATGAAACTCTTCCGCCCACCGGTCCTGATCGAATCCGATCAGCGGGGGCTCGATGTCGCCCACGATGAACCGGGAGCGAACACCGATCACCAGCTCGCAGTCGGCCAGATGGGCCAGCACCGCTGCTACCGACCACTTCCCCGGGGCTTCCGGCACCCGAAGCCGGTCGACGGGGACGCTCTGGATCCGGCTGGCGATCCAGCGGGGCGTCTCCGCCATCACATCCAGGGGCGGGCGGTCGCCCAGCAACTCGAGCAGAGCCTGCATCATCCGCGGGGCGTTCTCTTTCGCGCCCCCGCGAGGGTTGGAGAAGATGCTTGGTTCACTCATAGGATCACCATCGCGTCTCCGTAGGAGTAGAAACGGTAGCGTGCCGCTATCGCGTGCCGGTAGGCCTCCATGATCGTATCGTAACCCGCGAAGGCCGCGACCAGCATCAGCAACGTGGACCGAGGCAGGTGGAAGTTGGTCAGCAGGCGGTCCACAACCCTGAAGCGGTAGCCCGGCGTGATCAGGAGGCGGGTTTCCCCCCGCCCCGGGCGCACCACGTCGTCCCCGCCTGCGGCGCTTTCGAGGGCCCGAACGACGGTGGTGCCGACGGCCCAGAGCCTCCCGCCGCGGTCCCGTAGTGCCTGGATGGCGGCACTCGCCGCCGCGGGGATCTCGAACCACTCGGGGTGCATCGGGTGCTGCGCGGGATCGTCCACGTCCACCGGCTTGAAGGTGCCCGGTCCGACCTCCAGGTCCAACCGCGCGATCTGGACCCCGCGCTGCGCGAGGTCATGGAGGATCGCAGGGGTGAAGTGGAGTCCCGCCGTGGGGGCGGCGACGCTCCCTTCCCGTTCGGCGTAGACCGTCTGGTAGCGGGATTCATCGGCGGCGGTAGGATCCCGCTCGATGTAGGGTGGCAAGGGCAGCTGGCCAATCTCCCGTATCGCGGCCTCGGCAGTCACCCCCACGAACCGCACCTCGCGATATCCCTCATCAAGCACCGCCACGGTCTCGATGAACGCGCCGGGCGCAATGCGAACGCGCTTCCTTGGGCGCAACGCGGTCCCCGGTTTCC
>DASPUE010000222.1:0-7760 GCA_035623055.1 Gemmatimonadales bacterium | reverse complement strand
CACGAACCCCGCCGCTTCCCCGCCACCGATCCGGGCAAGAGCGCTGATCAGCTCGAGCGCCGACGGGAAGCTGAGCGCCGGTGGTGTGCGGGACCGGGTAACCATGGCCGGCACCGCGGAACTGTCTCCGATCAGCCCGAGCGCGAAGATCACCGACGCCTGCACCGTGGTGTCGGGATCGAGGAGAATGGGCGCGAGCAGCGGGATGCCGGCCGGGTCCCGCAGCCGGCCGAGCGCACGGGCGGCTTCGCGCCGAATGGAGCTGTCGGGATCGGCCAAGGCACGGCGGAATAGCGCCTCATTAAAGGTCCGAGCATCCTCGTTGGCGAGCACCTGAGCCAGCACCGCGACGCCCGCCTCATTCTGGGCCGAGAGCCCCACGGGAACGAGCCCGAGAAGCACGAGCGACAACTGCAAACGGAAACGGGTCATCGCCGGGCAGCGCCTCCAAGCGCGCGGATGACCGGCTCGGGGAGCCGGGCCAGCTGGTGATGTCGGTCGAGACAGAGGAGCGTGGTCTCCGCGTCAGCGAGCCGCTCACCGGAGGTCGCGTCCTCGAGCTCGTATCCGAAGATCACCCGACGGGGCCCCGCGTCGCGCACCCGGCAGCGGATGCGGACCTCATCGTCGAAGTGAATACCCCGCCGGTACCGGATCCGCAGGTCGGTGACGACCAGCCGGATGCCCTGCTCTTCCAGGGCGCGGTAGCTGTAACCAGCCTGGCGCAGGTGTTCGGTGCGCGCGATGTCGAGCCAGACGACATGGCGGCCGTGGTACACGACGCCCATCTGGTCGGTTTCGGAGTAGTTCACCCGGACGGTGGTGACGGATTCGGTCAGCGGCTGGTGCACAGGATCCCGGTCGAGTAGGAAGGAGCGGCCCACGAAGGTGTCCTCGCGCGGGGCCGAATGTCAAAGCCGGACTGCTTGCTCCCATTCCGGGGGCGGCCTACATTGGCGCCGTGCATTGCCAGCGCCTCGTGCTGGTCGGGGATGCTCACCTCGGCCGCGGCTCCGCCCTCGCCGAAGCGGCCTTCCTCGACTTCCTCGACGCGGTCCCCCGTCTGGGAGATGGCCTGGTGATCACCGGCGACCTCTTCGAGTTCTGGTTCAGTTACGCGCGGGTGATTCCCCGGCGCGGGGCCCGGGTCGTGGGGGCCCTGGCTCACCTCGGACGGACTCTTCCCATCCTGCTCGTCGGTGGCAATCACGACCGCTGGGGCGGAGACTTCTGGCAGCAGGAGCTGGGCCTGGAGTTCTCGCCGGGAAGCGCCCGGTTCCAGGTGGGCGACCAGTCCGCAGAAGTCATCCACGGAGACGGCCTCACCGAAGGCCACTGGAGCGGCAAGGTGCTCGGAGGAGTCCTGCGGCACCGCGCGACGATCGCTCTCTTCGGGGCACTGCATCCCGACCTGGGATTCTGGATGGTGGACCGCCTGAGCGGCGTGCTTGGAGAGCGGGAGCGCACCGAACAGGAGATCGCCGCATCGGCGGCCCGGCAGGAGGCGTGGGCCCGGGCCCGACTCGCCAGCGAACCGACTCTCTCCCTGCTGGCGATGGGCCACACCCACCGGGCGGCCGCGGTCGAAGTGGCGCCGGGACGCCTCTACGTGAACCCCGGTCCCTGGTTCGACGGCTACCGGTATGCCCTCGTCGAATCGGGCCGGGCGACCCTCGACAGCTATTCCCGCTGACCCATGCCCGATATCCCCCAGAACGATCCGATCGTCCGTGAGCTGGAGGGCGCTGTCGCCGGACGCTACCAGCTGGAACGGGAGCTTGGTCGCGGCGGGATGGGGGCGGTGTTCCTCGCGCGCGACCTGCGGCTCGACCGGTTGGTGGCGATCAAGGTGCTTCCACCGGAGCTGGCGGTGCGCCCCGAGCTGCGGGAGCGCTTTCTCCGTGAGACCAGGACCGCGGCGTCCTTCTCCCATCCCAACATCGTGCCGGTGTACGAAGTACAGGAAACCCCTACCCTCCTCTACTTCGTGATGGCCTACGTCGAGGGCGAGTCGCTCACGCAACGGGTACGCCGCCAGGGGCCACTCACCGTGAACGACGCGGTGCGGCTGCTCCAGGAGATGGCCTGGGCACTCTCGTATGCGCATGGGCGCGGAGTGGTGCACCGGGACGTGAAGCCCGACAACATCCTGCTGGAGCGCGCCACCGGGCGCGCCCTGGTCACCGATTTCGGTATCGCGCGATCGATGGTAGCCTCGGGGCTCACCCAGGTCGGGGAGACCGTCGGCACGCCCCACTTCATGAGCCCGGAACAGGCGGCGGGAGACAAGGTCGACGGGCGAAGCGACCTCTACTCGCTCGGAGTAGTCGGCTACTTCGCGGTCACGGCCCGTCTGCCGTTCGACGCCGAGAGCGCGCAGGCCATCATGGTAGCCCATGTGAGCCAACCGGCTGTGCCGGTCGAGCGGCATCGTCCCGATCTGCCGGTGCCGCTCGCGATGGTCATCAATCGCTGTCTCGCCAAGGACCCCGCGCAACGGTTCCCGACGGGGGAGGCCATCGTCGAAGCCCTGGATGCGATCCGGGCTCAGAGGGTCGAGGTCCCACCGGCGATCCGGCTGTGGACCGTCCGGGCGGATCAATGGTTTCGGAGCGGGATCATCCTCGTACTCCTCATGCCACAGATCGTCGCGCGCTTCACGGGCAACGTCGACCAGCTGATATTCACCTCCCTGTTTACTGTCGCCGTCCTTTCGCTCTGGGCCCAGATTCCGCTTGGCCTGCGCGAACTGGCCCGCCAGGGGTTCGGTTTCGCCGATCTCAGAAACGGAATCGAGATCGTCGACGACGAGCGGCTGGCGGTGCTGGAGGCGACCCGGGCCGATCCATCGTTCGCCCGGCGCCGGAGAAACCGACTCATCGGCATCGCCCTGGGGATCATCGGCAGCCTCATCGTGGTGCGCCTGGCCTTCAACTCCCGGATCCAGGTCGGCGAGAACAGCTACCAGATGAGAATCGGCTGGGTGCTGGCGCTCTTCCTCGCCGTATGCGTCGGCATGGCCTGCTTCGTGTTCGGGGCTGCGATTCTCGCGGGCTCCGGGCGAATGGACCGGCGGCTCCACCGCCTCTGGACCGGGCGGGTCGGGGCGCTTCTCTGGCGGATAGGCGTGCGACGTCTTCGCGACACCGTGACATCCCCCGGCATGCCGACTCGGCACGGCCCCCTCACGCTCCTGGAAACCATCGACGGCGAGAGCCGGCGCAGACTCGGCAAGGCGCGGGTGACGCTGGAACGACTGGAAGGAGAGGTCGAGCGGCTCCAGCGCCGGGAGCAGGAACTGAACTCGGCGGCGACGGAGGCCAAGGTGAGCAGCGCGAGTCTCCCGGGGAGCCACAGCGAGCGCCAGCAGGCACTGCTCGCCGACCTCGACCAGGCGCGCCAACAGGTGACGACGCGCCGACTGGCAATTCTCACCGCACTCGAGAACGTGCGCTTGGCGCTGGTGCGGGTAAAGAGTCGACTGGGGTCCGTCGCAGATGTGGAACGTGAGATCGGTGAAGCGGCGAGCCTGCTGGCGGCGGATTCGCCGGGCGGGTGAAGCTTGCGCCCTCGGTCAGCTGGCCGGGAGCGGTTCCAGCTCCTTATAGAACACTACCGTGTCGTGGAATGAGATCCCATCCGGATCGAGCGCGTAGCGGGGAATGATCCCGGCCTCGGTCCAGCCCAGCCGCCGGTACAACCGCTCCGCCACTCCTCCCCGCTTGGCATCCAGCGTGAGCAGCCGATAGCCGTCCCGTCGCGCCATCCCCTCGGCTGCGTCCATCAGGCGCGGCCCAATGCCCGCGCCCCTGCTTCGGCGGTGGACCAGCAGCTTCGCGATATCCCCGCGATGCGGCTGATTGGGTGCCCAGGCCGGGTGCAGCTGAACCGATCCGACAATCCCATCGCCGTTGCGGGCGACCAGAATGACCGCACGTGGATGGGCACCGGCGATCGTCTTGCGCCACCAGTCCTCTGCGTCTGCAATGGAAAGCGGCGGCAGGAAGCTCACCGCGGCCCCCGAGTCGACCGCATCCACCAGGAGCTGAGCCAGCTCGCGGAGATCGGAATCGCTCGCCGGCTGGGTCAGTCGCTCGATTGTCGGAGAGGGCATGGCAGATTGGGAATGGTCGCCGCTGGTGATCGCCGGTCCGGCCTAACCGAGCGGCACCACTTCCGCGGTCGCGAGCTTTTCACCGATGAAGCGGCTGCCCACCTGACGGAATCGCGGCTCGTCGTCGCTCACCACGAAGCGGTGGTAGGCTCGCTCGATTCCGGGCGATGCGAGCGAACGCTCCCCGAGCGTCTCCGCCACGGCGCTAGCCGTCTCCTCAGCACTGTCGATCAATCGCACCTCCGGCCCCATCACCCGTGCGAGCAGCGGCTTGAGCAGCGGATAGTGGGTGCAGCCCAGCACCAGCGCCTCGATGCGGGCGCGGCGAAGGGGCTCGAGGTACTCCCGGGCCACCAGTTCGGTGGCCGGATGGTCGAACCAGCCTTCCTCGACCAAGGGCACGAAGAGCGGGCAGGCTACCTGCTCAACCTTGAGAGCGGGCGCAAGCGCGTGAATGGCTCGAGCGTAGGCATTGCTGGCGATCGTGCCCACGGTGCCGATCACCCCCACCGCCCCCCCGTGGGAAACCCGCACCGCGGCCCTGGCACCGGGCTCGATCACCCCGATCACCGGGACCGGCGATTCCTCCTGCAGGGCAGCCAGCGCGTGGGCCGTGCTGGTGTTGCATGCGATGACCACCAGCTTGACTCCCTCGCCCAGCAACCATTGCAGGATCTCGCGGCTGTAGCGCCGGACGGTCTCCGGACTCTTGGGCCCGTACGGCACCCGGGCGGTGTCTCCGAAGTAGATCGTGGACTCGCCGGGGAGCCGCTCGTAGATCGCGCGCGCGACGGTCAGCCCGCCGATGCCGGAGTCGAAAATGCCGATTGGCGCCGGATTCACGGTAGGCGGAAGGGAACTCTGAGACTGGCCCCGACGCCGCCGCCGGGAATCGGCGCGGCACGGATGTCGAGATCCGAGGGGAAGTCCCAGAGATGGGCGGAGACGTAGGCCTCGACCGCGGAGAAGAGGTGGTTGAAGCCCAGCAGCACCAGCCAGTCCTCGCGCTCGCTCTCCTTCGCGGACACGCTTCCCGATCCGGTGTGGCGGAGGTAGTCGAGTTCGTGGTTGGTCTTGATGGCCATTCCGAGGGTGACCCCCTCCCAAACGACAAAGATGGCACCGGTGAGCTTGCGGTTGAGCTTGGCCTGTCCCCACCCCGGGATGAGGATCGAACGCCAGAGGGCTCCCATCGGGGATACCGGTGGCTTGACCACCACGCTTTCCGCCGGCTGCGGCTTTGCGGCGGCCGGCGCGGGTATTGTCGTGTCAGCGGTCACGGAGGTGGTGTCCTGGGCGCACAGCGACCGCGTGGGCGGAAGCATCAGTATCACGGCCAGGAGTGGCGTGGCCCTCAAGACCAATGACCGGGTCATGCCAGCAGCCGTCGCACGGTTCTCGCCAGGCGTTCGACGTCATCCACCGTGGTGTCCCATGCGGTCATCCACCGCACCTCCGAGATCTCCGGGTTCCAGAGGTGAAAGCAGTTCTCCCCCTGTGACGCGGAAATATGAGCGGGTGGTACCCGCGCGAACACCCCATTGGCCTCGACTGCCTGCGTCAGGGTGAGCCCGGGCACTTCCCGCAACCGGTCGGCCAGGAGCCGCGCCATCCGGTTCGCCTGTTCGGCGTTTCGCCGCCAGAGATCGGTCCCGAGGAAGGCGATGAATTGAGCCGCGACAAACCGCATCTTGCTGGCGAGTTGCATCCCCTGCTTGCGGATGAACGGCATCTCCTCGGGGCGGAGACCACCAAGGAAGACCACGGCCTCCGCCGCCATGAGCCCGTTCTTGGTCCCCCCGAACGAGAGCAGGTCGACCCCGGCATCGGCGGTGAACTGCCGGAACGGGATGCCGAGCGACACGGCCGCATTGGCGATCCGAGCCCCGTCCATGTGGAGCAGCAGATCATGCCGATGGGCGATCGCTGCGAGTCGCGAGACCTCCGCCGCGGAATAGACCGTGCCGAGCTCGGTCGCCTGGGTGATGGAGACCACGCGGGGCTGCACCCGGTGCTCGTCACCCACGCTGTGCAGCTGACGGGTGATGTCGTCGGGGCGCAGCTTGCCGTCCGAGGTCACCACCGGAATCAGCTTGCAGCCAGTGAAGCGCTCGGGAGCGCCGCATTCGTCCACATCGATATGGGCGCCGCGCGCGCAGACCACCGCGTGATGGGGCCGAGTCACGGCCTGCAGACCGAGGACGTTGGCCGCGGTCCCGTTCAGCACCAGCCACACCGAAGCGTCCTCGCCGAAGTGGTCCCGGAAAATCGCCTCTGCCCGTTCGGTCCAGGGATCGTGCCCGTAGCTCGGCGTGTGGCCCTCGTTCGCCGAAGCGATGGCCTTGAGGACGTCGGGATGCACTCCGGCGTTGTTGTCGCTGGCAAATGTCGGCGCCATCATGAGGCGACGAGCACCGGAAGGGCGCGCGGTTCGAGCCGGATCTCCATGGGACCAGCCACCTCGCGAAGCTCGCCGTCGAATTGGGCGTGGAGGGATCCGCTCCGGTTGCTGACCGCTACCCGGCGAGCGCGGAGCATGCGGACCGCCTTGAGCCGGGTGTGCTTGCCTACCATCACAAGCGGCAACCGCATGAGGATTCCCGGCATGGAGACGTGCTGGATCGCACAGATGTCGAGCCAGCCATCGTCCGGACTGGCGTCCGGCGTGAGGCGGAAGCCGCCTCCGACACAGGGGCCGATCGCAACCTCGAGCAGCAGCAGGTGGCCGACGAAACTCTCCTCGTCGCAAGTCACGTCCAGCTCCAGCGTCCGGAACCCAGACAGCACCTTGAACACTGCCGCGAGATAGGCGGGCATGCCGGTGAACCGTTTCCATCCGTTCACCACCCGCGCGACCTCGGCGTCGAACCCGATGCCCACCGAGTTGAGAAAATACTCTCCCCACGCCAGGCCGACGTCGAAGTTTCGCACCTCGGCCCGCCGAATCCGCTGGATCGCGCCCTGCACCGAGTGGCCCATCGTGCCCGCCAGCTTAGCGTAGTCGTTGCCGGTGCCGGCCGGGATGATGGCGATCGGCGGACGCTCCCGGACCTCCGCCCGGAGGAGGCCGTTGGCGGCTTCGTGGAGAGTCCCGTCGCCGCCCAACACGACGACCCGCTCCGCCCCCGCCTCGACACCCTGCCGCACCTGACCGACGGCCGCGCCCGGCGCGGTCGTCTCGATCCGCTCCACCACGCCGAACGCGGCCCCGAGGGCGCGCTCCGCCTCTGTGGCGAGCCGACCGGCCCGGCCGCGGCCGGCAGTGGGATTGATGACGAGGAGGGTGGACATGAGTGAGCGTTCAGCGTTCGGCGTTCAGCGTTCCGCGTGAAGCGTTCAGCAACTGGCGGGAGCGTGTGGGAATCGAACCCACCGGAGCCACCGAAGGCAGCTCCATCGCGGTTTTGAAGACCGGCCAGGCCACCAGGCCCGATCCACCCCCAGATATGCCGATCGGCTAGAGTGTCGCCACGACGTCGATCTCGACCCGCACCCCCCGCGGGAGTCCCGCGACGGCCACGGTCGAGCGCGCCGGCTTGTGATCGCCGAAGGCCAGCGCATACGCCTCGTTCATTGCGGGGAAGTCCGCCATGTCCACCAGGTAGACCGTGGTCTTCACCACCTTCGAAAGGCTGGAGCCCGCGGC
>DASPUE010000221.1:0-3482 GCA_035623055.1 Gemmatimonadales bacterium | reverse complement strand
TGCCGCCGCTTCGCGAGCGCGGCGAGGATGTGCTGCTCCTCGCCGAGCACTACCTCAAGCGCTTCTCCGGGAAATACAAACGGCCGGCGCGGAAACTCACCGCCGAGGCTCGGGAAGTGCTCATGTCCTATCCCTGGCCGGGCAACGTGCGCGAACTCTCCCACGTCATCGAGCGGGCCGTCCTGTGGAGCCGCGGCGCCGAGCTCACACCAGAGCACCTGTCCCTGAGCCGCCCGACGGAGGCCCCGTCCGCACCGCCGGAGGAGAGCATGGCCGTGGCCGAGCCCACCGCCGAGTACGCGATTCCGACCAACCAGGCCCTGCCGCCCACCGGGATGTCGCTCGACCAGTGGGAGAAGTCGCTCCTGGAACAGGCTCTCCGCGAAACCGGAGGGAACCAGACCCGGGCAGCCCAGCGGCTTGGCATTTCCCGTGATACCCTCCGTTACCGCATGAAGAAGCACGGGATAGGTGGGTGAGATCACCCAATCCCCCACTTTCCCCCACTTCGGGTAGTGCCGGACGTCAACTCGGCCCGCACTGCGAAAGCGGTTATCCAACAATGACTTAGGTTGTGTACCGCGGCTCAGGGGTGACGCGGCATGGGGGATGCGTTCTAACGGGCGACGTCGGGGAATTCCTCGCCCCGACTGGGTCAAAGAACCCAGAGCGAATCACACCCTCATCTCAACGGAGTCGAAAATGTCCTGGACCAAGCCCGAGGCCGAAGTCGTTGCCGTGACCATGGAAGTCACCGCGTACGTCGCGACCCTCTAAGGCGCGAAGCACCGGACGGGGCTCGCGGATTCCGCGGGCCCCGTTTGTGTTTTATGCATGTCGTCCTCCTCGGCACCGCAGCAGGGGGCGGATTCCCCCAGTGGAATTGCTGGTGCCCCTCCTGCCGGATCGCACGCTCGGAACCGAGCCGCGCCCATCCCCGGTCCCAATCCTCCGCCGCCATCTCGGCGGACGGAGTTCGCTGGTTTCTCCTCAACGCCTCGCCCGACGTACGGGACCAGGTCAACCGGTTGCCGACCCCCACGCCCAGTGGATACCGACAGATGCCGATCGAAGGCATCCTCCCCACCGACGCCGAACTGGATCACACTCTGGGTATCGCCCTGCTCCGCGAGGGCCGCTTGCTGCAGCTCTACGCCACCCGGGCGGTGTTCGAGGTGCTGAACGAAGACTCGCGGGTGCTGCCGGTGACCTGGGCCTTCGCCCAGGTGCGAGTGACCGAGCTGGTGCCGGGGCGGGCCACGCCTCTCTGCTATCGGGACGGGACCGGAAGCGGGCTCACGGTAACAGCGGTACTGGTCGCCGGCGATCCACCCCGCTTTGCGCGGCGAGACCTGCCCGGGCACACCGTCGGCCTCTTCATCGAGGATGCGCGAAGCGGCGGGCACCTGGCCTTCGTCCCCGGCTGCGGCGCCCTGGACGAGCCGCTGCTGGCCCAACTGGCGGAAGCGGATCTGCTCCTGTTCGACGGCACCTTCTGGACGGATGACGAGATGATCCGCTTGGGGCTCAGTGACCGCACTGCGAGGCAGATGGATCATCTGCCGGTCTCGGGCGCGGATGGCAGCCTCGCCCGACTGGCGACGCTCCCCTGCCGGCACCGGGTCTATACCCATATCAACAATTCGAACCCGATGCTCGTCGAGGACTCCGCCGAGCGCCGGGCGGTCGTGGCGGCCGGACTGCTGGTCGGCGACGACGGCATGACGTTCACCATCTGAGCATACCATGACGACGACACTCCGCGCCTCCGAGTTGGCCACCCCACCGCGCCCACCGATCCCCGAGCTGACTCGCCCGCTCACGCCGGCGGAGCTGGAGGCGGCGCTCCGTGGGTTCCACGGCTCCTATTACGTCGAGCATCCGTTCCACCGGGAGATGTATGCGGGAACCCTCACCCGTCGGCAGTTCCAGGGATGGGTCGCCAACCGGCTCGCCTATCAGCGGGTGGTGCCACGGAAGGACGGAGCGATCCTGTCGAACTGTCCCGACCCCGCGGTGCGGCGCGAGTGGATCCAGCGGATCGTCGATCACGACGGTACCCGGCCCGGCGAGGGCGGGATCGAGCTGTGGATCCGGCTGGGGATAGCCCTGGGCGTCCCCCGTGAAGAGATGGAAGACGAGCGTCACGTCCTTCCGTCGGTGCGGACCATCTGCGAATCGTACGTGTGGTTCTGCAAGTCGAAGCCGTGGGTACAGGCCTGCGCCTCCTCGCTCACCGAGCTGTTCGCACCCAAGATCCATCAGCAGCGCATCGAGTCGTTCCCCAGGCACTATCCCTGGATCCCGACGGAGGCGCTCGACTACTTCAAGAGCCGCCTGGTACAGGCCCCGCGCGATGTGAAGCATGGACTGGCCATCGTGCAGAAGCATTGCACCACCATCGAGACCCAGCGGATGGCGTTCGAGGCGTTGCAGTTCAAGATCGAGATGCTGTGGTCGTTGATCGACGTGATTCACAACGCGTACAAGGACTGAGCCGTCGAGGATTCGATGTCCCTCTCTTCCGCCGCCTCTCCCCGCCTCTGGCGTCTCGCTCGCATCGGCTTCGACCGCGTGCGGCAACGGCCCGTCCTCCTCTACCCGGAAGGGGCGATGTTCCTGAACGACACCGGGAAGGCCGTGCTGGAGTTGTGTGATGGAACCCGGACCGTGGACGACATCGTCAAAGAGCTGAGCACTCGCTACGCGACCGATGTCCGCTCGGATGTGATCGAGTACCTCACGAGCATGGCTCGGCGCGACCTGGTGCTGCTGCCCCAGCCACTGATCGAGACGCCCCATTCGCCGGGTGGCGATGGCGCGAGTCGGCCCGCGGGAACCGCGCGGCAGGCTGCCGAGCCGAGGGCGCGGCCCTCGGAACCGCCCGCTCGTCAGCCTACGACACTACTCGCCGAGCTGACCTACCGGTGTCCGCTCCACTGCCCCTACTGCTCGAACCCGCTGGAGATGTCGCGGGCGGAGGCTGAACTCTCTACCGCCGACTGGAAGCGGGTGTTCACGCAGGCCAGGGAGCTGGGCGTGCTGCAGATCGGGCTTTCCGGCGGTGAGCCGCTGGTGCGCAAGGACCTCGAGGAGTTGGTGGCGCACGCCCGCGAAGAGGGGATGTACAGCACCCTGGTCACCAGCGCCCTCGGCCTCACCCGGCCGCGCGCGGAACGGCTCAAGCAGGCCGGAGTCGACCACGTGCAGATCTCCTTCCAGGACACCGATCCGGTGAGCGCGGACCGGATCGCCGGCATCAAGCTCGGCCGCCAGAAGTTCGAGGCCGCCGCCCTGGTGAAGGAACTGGGCCTGGCCTTCTCCGTGAACGTGGTGCTCCACCGGGCCAACCTGGACCGGCTGGAGCAGATCATCGAGATGGCGGCAGAGTTGGGGGCCGATCGGGTGGAGCTGGCGAACACCCAGTACTACGGGTGGGCGCACCTCAATCGCAACCTCCTCATGCCGACCCGGGAGCAGGT
>DASPUE010000220.1:0-6491 GCA_035623055.1 Gemmatimonadales bacterium | reverse complement strand
TATCCGCTCCGCCAGCCGGGAAGTTCGCTCAGCATTCTGGGGCGGGAGCTGTGGGATGTGTTCGAGCTGAGAGGTCAGCTCGGGATCGTCACCCCCGATCTGCTGGCCCACGCCCCGGATGGGGTGACCGCGCTGGATGCGGTGCTCTCAGGATTCTTCAGCAGTGACGGGGTCTGGTGGGACCGACAAGCGGTCACGCCGGCGATGCGACACCGCGCCCAAGCAGCGTTGACCGGCATGAATGCGCTGACCCTCGCGGACCGCTTGGTGCACGAGCTCTCGTCCGGAGAGCTGCGGCGCATCCAGCTCGCGCGGGCGTTGGTGCATGAGCCGCTCGCCCTGGTGCTGGACGAGCCGAGCACCCACCTGGACCTGTCGGCGCAGGCGGAGCTCCGGAGTCACCTCCGGGCTCTGGCGCAGGCCAGCACCGGGATCATCCTCGTCACCCACCACCTGGCCGACATCATCCCGGAGATCGAACGGGTCATCCTGCTTGGCGCAGGCCGGATCGTCGGCGACGGCCCGAAAGCAACCATGCTCGAGCCGGCGCGCCTGGCGTCGCTCTTCGGTGTGCCGGTGGAGATCTCCCGGCGGGACGGGTACTACCACGGATGGTAGAACGAGCACGTTACCTTCAGGCACCATGACTACGGCACTCCCCTACGGCGTCGCTCCGCCTGGCTACCGCCTCCCTGACGCCACGCGGCTCGGCAAGGTGCGCCTTCAAGTGGCGGACCTGACCCGATCGCTTTCCTACTACGTCGACACCCTGGGGTTACGGATCCTCGGCAAGGACGGATCGACGGCGCTCCTCGCGGCCCACGGCGACGATGCGCCACTCGTCGAGTTGGTCGAGCGCCGCGGCGTGGTTCCGCCCCATGGTCGCCTCGGGCTCTACCACTTCGCGATCCTGCTGCCGGACCGGGCGGCGTTGGGGCGGTTCATGCTGCATCTGGCGCAACTCCAGCTCAGGGTCGGCGCCGCGAATCACCTGGTGAGCGAATCCCTCTACCTGCACGATCCCGATGGACTCGGCATCGAGGTCTATGCCGACCGCCCCCGTGCCGAGTGGGAACACCACGGGCGGGAGCTGGTGCTGGACACGCTGCCGCTCGACGGCGCCGACGTGGCGCGGGCGGCGGCCGGCCAGCCGTGGAGCGGGATGCCGGCCGGCACCCGGATGGGGCACGTACACCTGCACGTTGGGAACCTGGATCAGGCGGCCGCGTTCTATCACGCGTCGTTGGGGATGGACAAAATGATGTGGACCTACCCGGGCGCGCTCTTCCTCGCCGCCGGCGGCTACCACCATCATCTCGGCCTCAATACGTGGGCGGGGCCCGCAGCCACTCCTCCCGGCCAAGGGGACGCGCGCCTGCTCGAGTGGGAGCTGGTGCTGCCCGGCGCTGCGGACGCCGACGCCGCGGCACGAAGCCTGGAGGCCGCCGGCTTCAGGGTCATCCGTGGCGACGGAGGGTGGCGCGCGGACGATCCGTGGCGCACCACCTTGCGCTGCCGGACCGCTGACTGAGACCGCCAACGGCACGGCTCCTCTGGCTGCCTCCAACCCGGGCCCGTATCATGGGGCGATGCGAAACCCACTAGCGCTCTCGCTCGCGTCGCTCACCCTGATGTCCTCCTCCCTGCCCGCCCAGTCACCGCGCCCCACGACGTTGGCGGGGCGATCCGCGGTCTACGCGCCGCACGGAATCGTCGCAACCAGCCAGCCCCTGGCCACCGCGGCCGGACTCGCGGTGCTCGAGCGGGGCGGCAATGCCTTCGATGCCGCGGTCACGGCGGCGGCCGTGCTCAATCTGGTCGAGCCGCACATGACCGGGATCGGCGGCGACATGTTCGCCCTCTTCTGGTCGGCGAAGGAACATCGCCTCGTGGGACTCAACGCCAGCGGGAGGGCCGGCTCCGGCATGACGCGCGAGGCACTGCTGGCACGGGGCCGGACCGCCATCCCCATCGATGGCGCCGAGCCGATCACCGTGCCGGGCGCGCTGAGCGGGTGGGCGCTGCTCCTCAGTCGCTATGGGACGATCTCGCTGGCCCAGGCGCTGGAACCGGCAATCCGGCTCGCCGAAGAGGGGTTTCCTGTCTCACCAATCATCGCCGGACAGTGGGCCGATGAGACCGAGCGCCTGGCCCGGGACGATGGGGCGCGCAAGACGTTTCTGATCGACGGTGTGCGAGCCCCGCGCGCGGGCGAATGGTTTCGCAATCCCGACCTGGCCCGGTCGCTACGTGCCATCGCGGCCCATGGCCCGGGCGAGTTGTACGGTGGCCCACTGGGAGAGCGGATCGTGGCGCGCGTCGCCACGCTCGGCGGCTTCCTGACCCTCGACGACCTGAAACACCAGCAGGCCGAGTGGGTGACCCCGATCTCGGTTCCCTTCCATGGCTACCGAGTCTGGGAGCTGCCCCCCAATAACCAGGGGGTCGCAGTCCTCGAGATGCTGCGCATCCTCGAAGCGGACGACCTCACCGCGTTGGGCCACAACAGCGCACCCTATCTGCACCGCCTCATCGAAACCAAGAAGCTCGCGTTCGCGGACCTGGCCCGCTACATCGGCGATCCTTCCGCGATGGATGTGCCGGTGGACCGGCTCTTCTCCGACCGGTTCGTCGCCGAGCGGCGGACCCAGCTTGATCCACGCCATGCGATGGCGCGAGTCGAACCCGGGATGGGGGCTACCTCCAGCGAGACGATCTATCTCACCACCGCGGACGGCCAAGGCAACATGGTCTCGTTCATCAACAGCCTGTTCGAGGCCTTCGGGTCGGGAGTGGTGGTTCCGGGCACCGGCTTCGCGCTACAGGATCGCGGGGCCGGATTCACCCTGACGCCTGAGCTGCCTAACACGGTAGCCCCGGGCAAGAAGCCCTTCCACACCCTGATCCCCGGGTTCGTCACCCGACCGACGCCCCAAGGGGATGAGCCGTGGATGAGCTTCGGGGTGATGGGCGGCTCCATGCAGCCACAGGGCCACCTCCAGCTGCTCCTCAACCTGCTGGTCTTCGGCATGGAACCCCAGCAGGCAGTCGACGCTCCGCGGTTCCGGCACCTGGACAGCCTCAGAGTAGCGCTCGAGCCTCCGATCCCGGACTCCATCCGAGCGCAGCTGACTGCCATGGGGCACGAGGTAGGGGAGTTGGCTCCGGGAAGTGCGGGCGGAGCACAGCTCATCATCCGGCTGGAACGGGGGTGGATGGCCGCCTCCGACCCGCGCAAGGACGGGATGGCCGCCGGCTTCTAGAGCGCCCGAACCCCGCAGTCTGCACGGCCGGGCTTTCCGGTTCCCCTTTGGAAGGGCCGGGTGATGCATTCATGCCGCACCCGCCGGCGGCCTCCGCCCGCCCTCCATCAAGTTCGTAGCGTATTCCGCGACAATAGCTTAGGCGCGAGGCCCTAGCCGAGCGCATAGACCAGCGAGGACTCCGGGTCCGGGTCGGCCGCCTCGCCCGGACCATGGCATGCTCCTTCCCCTTCGGATGCCGATCGGCGCGGCTCCGACTCCGGGGCCTGAACTTCATGCAACTGGCGGAGTGATCCGGACTTGAGCACCTGGGAACGCATTGCATCGGAGCACCTGCGAGCCCTCAGGCTGGAACGGGTTCGCACCAAGATCCTCGCGTTCTCCGTCCTCGCGACCCTCATCCCGTCGCTGGCGACGGCGTGGGTGGCCTATACCCAAAGCAAGCGCGCCCTGACCCAGACAATCTCGACCGACCTGGTCGGCGTAAGCGCGCAGGCCGCCAACGAACTGGGCCTGTGGCTCAAGGAAAGACAGTACGATCTCCGGGTCTTCTCCAACTCCTACGAAGTCTCCCAGAACCTGCAGCGCGCCCCCAAGAGCGGTCCGGCCGGCCGCGCCCGTGTCGCGACCGGTCGGCTCGGCGACTACCTCAACTCCGTGCGGGAACGGTTCGTCGACTACCGGGAACTGGTCGTCTTCGGCCTCGACGGCCAGGCGGTCGCGAGCAGTCCGGCGCGCGCCTCCCTCACGGCGCTGCCGCGGGGGTGGCAGGCCAAACTGCGGGCCGGAGAGCCGATCAGCGGTGTTCCGACGTGGGATTCCGCCGGCAAGACCATGACGGTCGCCATCGCGGTCCCGATCCAGCCCGATGGCGGCACCGCGATCGGCGCCTTCGCCGCGAATCTCGATCTCAAAGCGGCCCGGGCCGTCCTGCAGCGCTTCGCTCGGGGACACAACGGTACCGCCTACCTGGTGAACTACACCGGCGACCGGATTCTCAGCTCCCTCCCCGACCAGTCAGGACCCACCGACGGACGCCTCGACGGCTCCGCGATGCGCTGGCTCAGTGCCGAGTCCCATGACGTCGTGGAGTACGTCAATCCGGACGGCATCGCCGTGATCAGTACCCTGCGGTCGATCCCGGCCTCGAACTGGAGCGTGGTGGCGGAGCTGCCGCAGGCGGAGGGGTATGGCCAGGTCAACCACCTCCGCAACGTGACCATACTGGTGCTGGCCGGGTTGCTCGCCGTGGTGGGTCTCCTGGCCTACGCCCTCGGCCTGATGCTGGTGAAGCCACTGGACCGGCTGACCAAGGGAGCCGAACGGGTGGCAGCGGGGGACTTCGAGGTGAACCTGCCGGTAGTCACCGGCGGCGAACTCGGCTACCTCACCAAGGTGTTCAACGACATGGTGGCCAAGCTCCGCCACAGCATGAAGGAAGTGGACGCGGCGAACGAGACGTTGCGCCAGAAGAACGTCCAGCTGGAGCGGCTCTCATTGACCGATCCGCTGACCGGGCTCTTCAACCGCCGCCACCTGATGACGATGCTCGAGTCGGAGCTTCGCCGGGCCGGCCGGGCCCAGCGCGGCTTCTCGATCCTCATGCTGGATGTGGATCATTTCAAGACCTACAACGACGCCTTCGGGCATCAGGCCGGTGACGACGCGCTGATCAAGGTGGCGGGATTGCTCAAGGCATCGCTCCGGGACGTGGACTGCCCGGCGCGCTACGGCGGCGAGGAATTCCTGGTCCTGCTGCCGGACACCGGCATCGAGCAGGCGACCGAGGTGGCGGAGCGCATCCGGACCAGCATCCGACGGGAGTCGTTCACCGGCGCCGGGGTGACGCTCAGTGTCGGCGTCGCGGAGTTCCCCGGACATGGCGCCAGCCTCGATTCCCTGATCGCGGCGGCGGATGCCGCGCTCTATCATGCAAAGCGGCAGGGGCGCGATCGCGTGGTCCGCGCCGATTGGGCAGACCAGAGCGTCAACGAGCTGGTTCGGTAGGTCGGTTCAGCTGGGGCGGCCGAGCAGCGCTCGCGCCACCCATCCCGTGCGGCCGCCGGCATCGGTCACCCGGATCCACTGGTCGGTGTAGGACTCCCCCATGACTTCCGTCCCTGGCGCCAGGTTGAAGAGAATCTTGTAAGAGGGGCCAGGACCTTCCCGCACGTTGGTGCGGGAGAGCGCCTTGAGCCGCACTGGCGTGGCAAAGCTCTTCTCTCCTGGCCGCGTCTGCCGGTCCGGCGTGGCGGTCCGGGGCGAGCCGGTCACCAGCGCCTTCGCCTGGTTCGAGAGATACAGGGCACCGCCGTAGTTCCCCTGGTTGAACGCCTCCGTGCCCAGTTGCATCAGCCTCTTGGCCTGCCCCAGATCCCCGTTCGACGTCCCCCGCGGCGACCGCATCGCCAATTCCGCCTCAGCCATCCCCGACGCTGCCTCGGCGCGGGACGCCGTGGTCTGCGAACGCGCCAGCGCCCGCACCACTTCCTGCTGCGCCGCCTCCAGACGGTCCTGCAGCGCCTCGATCTGACCGTCCTTCTCCAGCAGCCGGAGCTCGAGCCGGGCAACCTGCTGCTGCAGGGCCGTGTCGCGAATCATCACCGTATCATGGACGACGGTCACTGGAGTCGGCGGCGGAGGCTCGGGATCCGTGGCGGGAACGGGGGCGGGGGCGGGGCTGGAATGGTTGCAGCCGGTCGACAGACAAAGGAACAGGGCAAGGTACGGAGCTCGAGCCGCCAAACGTCCCCTCCTGATGGAGTGTCACGGCGCCACTCACCGGAGGCACCGGCCACGACTGCACTGCGCAAAAGCTGGCATGCTCGACTGACCGAATCAACTGCCCCGGCGCATTGCGCGTCAGTGGAGCGGGGCCCCAGCCAGGATCCGGCCGTACAGCCCCAGCACATCACTCTGGCTCAGCAGTCCGAGCAGCCGTCCACTCTCGCGATCGGTGACCGGGAGGGCGGTCATCCCGCGGGCACCCATCCGGCGCATCGCCTCGAGCAGGGTGTCCTCTTCGGAGAGAGCCTCGCTCATCTGCGCTACCTCCCGGGCAGACAGCGCCTGATGGCGGGTCCGGTCCTCCCGGGCGATGCGCGCCAGGTCGGGGACGGTGAGTGCGCCGAGGAGCCGCCCCTCAGGGTCGGCTACGGGAAACAGATCCTGCGACCCGACCCCGAGATGCAGCAGGAACCGGGTGGCCACTTCGTCGGCCGGGATCAC
>DASPUE010000219.1:0-4748 GCA_035623055.1 Gemmatimonadales bacterium | reverse complement strand
GCTGTGGAGGGGATCGTCCAGCCGCCCAGCTCGCGCGGATCGCGGCGGACTCGACAGCGACGGCCCGCCCGGCCGATTCGCTGGCCCTCCGGACTTCCTCGGGAACCGAGGTCTGGTTCACCGCCTCCCGGCGGGACACCGACACCGCGGGGAGCCCCTGTGTCGAGCGGGTGATGGAGATCCGGTCCGAGGGGCGTAAGGTCGCCATCCCGCTCCTCTACACCGGATCGCCGCCGCGGGCGGTCAACGATTCGACGATCGAAGCGGCCATCTGGCTGCACTGCCGACCCGGCAATGTGTATCGCGTGAACCTGCGCACCGGCCAACCACTTCGCGTGCGATGAACCGGGCCTGGACCCTGCTCCTCTTGTTAGCCGTTGGTCGCCCGCTGGCGGCGCAGGGCCCCGGCTTCCAGCTCGGCCACCTGTTTACCGGTCCTGATGCGACGAGCTATCGCATCGGGGCCAGCGCGCAGCTGATTCAGCCGGTGGGTACCGAGCTTCACGCCGTGGTCCTGAGCGGGCAGGTCCCCTTCGGAACGCTCTGGGGGCTCGGTGCCGATCTGTCGCTGTTTCGGAGCGGAAGCCCCGGGGTGTACTTGATCGGCGGCCTCGAGGGTGGGGTGGCGAGCCGGGGATCGGGCACCCTCTGGGGCTCGTGGTCGGCCGGTCTGGGCTATGAACTGATCCCGATCCGCGGGTTCTCCGTGTCCGCCGAAGGGCGCTATCACCGGATCAGTGACCGCGGGCACGGTATCGAGATTGGCCTCCGGCTGGGCCTCGATCGCGGAAGCAGGCGGGGCAGCGACGCTGGCGCGTCGGATCCCCGACGGCTCGCGACCTCGGCTCCGACCAACGACGCCGCACCGGACACCGAGGCGATCCGGAGCGACTTGAGCCATCGCGGCGTTCCCGAGGACCGTGCCTCGCTGATCAGCGGAGTGGTGCAGACGGCCCTCGACGTCATGGGCATGCCCTATCGCTGGGGTGACGAGGGGGATGAAGGCTTCGATTGTTCCGGGCTGATCCGCTATTCGTTCGGGAAGCACGGTATCACTCTGCCGCGGCGCAGTGCGGACCAGGCCCGTGAGGGGGCTGAAGTGGCGCGGGATCTCGACCAGCTGCGGGCGGGGGACGTTCTCACCTTTGCGACCAACGGCGGGGGAATCTCCCACGTGGGGCTCTACCTCGGGAATGGGAAGTTCATCCATAGCGCCAGCCAGGGTGTCCAGATCAGCGTACTCAGCCCGGACGATGTGACAGGCCGCTGGTGGTTCAAGCGTTGGGTGGGAGCGCGAAGGATTATCGGATAGCGTGGAAGGACAGAGCCTGAAGCAGACGACCCTCCGGCGCCAAGCGCCGGAGGGTCGTCTACTTCAGGCTGGACAGAACCGCTATCGGTTGTTGTGCTGATGGGCGGTGCTGTCGCTCCCCATGTCCATATGGTCCATGTCCATATGGTCCATGCTGTCTTCCGTGCCCTGTGCCTCGAGCGCGGCGAGGTCGCGCTGGTACTGGGGATCGGACTCGTCGATGGCGGGCCAATCGGCGGGGTTGTCCGGGGAAAAGATTCCCGTGATATGCGCCATCGCTCCGTTGTGGAGGAGATGCCCGGTCGGGTTATCGTAGACCGCGACGATGCGATACGTGCGGCCGCCCTTGAGGGCGATGCCTGCTCCGCGCACGCCCGGAAGGCTCCGGCTCACTCCACTCACCTTCCCATCCTTGTCGCGGGTGGATTGCACCTGGGCCACCACCTTGCCGGTGGTCATGTCTTCGAGGCGCACACTCACCCCGTAGTCGTGCAGGTGCCCACCGTAGCCGAGCAAGCGGCCATCCATCGGGAACACGAAGTCATGCGCCTTCTCCGAACGACCCGGAGGCACATCGAAGGTGTTGCTGCCGCCCACCGTCAGGTTGACGTCCATGTAGAGCGGGAGCACTTCGACCGGGCGGGGATTCTGGTTCTTGGGCGAGTACTTGAGGGCGATCGTCATGTAGACGCCGTCCATGTCCTTCCCGGTCTCGTTGTGCCACATGATGTAGAAGCCGAGATCCATCCCGGGCTTCATCGGCACACCAATGGTCGCGGGGATCGTGGCGTCGGCGGTTTCGGCACCCGCGCCGAACAACCGCTCGGCGGCGGGGTAGATGGCCTGCCGGCGGCTGTAGTTGACCCCGATCATGTGGTGCATCAGCCGCTTGGGGAGGGGATGTCCGAGGGAGTCCTCGACTCCGCTGTCGAATCCACGAAGCCACCCCTCCACCGGCCATGCGAAGTGATAGACCGGGGTCATCGCGCCGCTGCCCATGTCCATCATGCCATGGTCGTCCATGGGCGGCATGTTCGGGAGGAAGAACGGGCCGGCCTTGACCCGGACGACGTGATGGGCCGAATCGACGGTGACGGTGACCGTGATATCAGGATGCGGACCGCGGACAGGATGAGTCGGCGGCACCAGCATGCCAGCCAGCAGGACGAGTGACGGTAACATGCGCGAGCTCCTCGGACGATTCTGGGCAGGGTGGCTCCTCGCCCCCTGCGGCGGCGCGAAATGTAGAGAGGTCCCGCCCGTCTGTCAGCTATCGGGCATACCGAAACACGACTGGCTCAGTCGTGACTATGGTCATGGGAACTGTCCGCCGCGGCCGCTTCGTGGGGCATCGGCATGCTCATGCCCTGCTGGCCGGTGTCAGGGGCGGCGGCTTCATGATGCATCTGCATCATCATCCCCCGTCCTCGCCTGGAGAGGAAGCGGAGATCGCTCTGGAACAGAGTGTCGTCGGGCTCGACCCGCGGCCAGTCCCGCACATTCCGAGGCGTAAAGATCCCGACCAGACTTCCCATGGCACCTTTCACCAGGGTGTCCGGTGTTGGGTTGTCGTACACGGCGACTACCCGGTAGCGATGGCCGCCCTTGAGCTTGAGTCCTTCGCCGCTCACCCCGAACAAGCGGCGGTCCATGCCCTGTAGCGTCCCGTCGGGGCGGACGCGCGCCTCAACCCGCGTCAGCACCTTGCCGGTCTCGGCATCCTCCAAGCGGACCTCGCGGCCATAGTCGTGGAGGTGGCCGCTGACGCCGAGGATGCGCCCTTCGACAGGCACGGTGAACTCATAGACCTTCTCGAAATGTCCGGGCGGGATGTCGAACTCGTTGGCGCCGCCGACCTTAAGGTTCACGTCGAGATACAGCGGCAGAACATCCACGGGGGCCGGCAGCTGATTCTTGGGCGTCCATTGCATCGCGATCTCGAGCCGCACCCCCTGCAGGTCGTGGCCCATGCTGTTGTGCCAGGCGATGTACATGCCGAGAGGCGTGCCGGTAGAGAGCGGCACCCCGATGGTCTTGGGGAGCGAGAAGTTCCCGGTCTCCACGCCCGCGCCCCATAGCCGCTCCGCCGCACGGTACACCAGCTGGCGCCGACCATAGTTGATCATGATCAGGTGGTGCATCAACCGCCGGGGTAGGGCATTCCCCTCGGCATCGAAGACCCGCACCCGGAAGCCGCGGAACCAGCCATCCACGGGCCAGTCGAACTTGTAGACCGGGGTGTCGTGGCTCTGCGAGTGATCGTGCATGCCGCTCATGTCCGGGAGGTCGAACGGCCGGGTGGTGATCACCACTTCGTGGCGGCTGGAGTCCACTCGGACAGCGAGCGACTCGAAGGAGTCTGCCGGCGACTGGGGGAGCAGCAGGGTCAGGAGAAGCGCGGCGAGCATGATCGTCCTGTGGTTGATGTCGGCCGCCGGTCCCTGACGGCGGAGGAGAAGTTCAAGGGGTCGCCCACGGCTGTCAATCGTAAGCGTTGGTCGCCTAAAGCCTCAGCCTTGGGGCCGGTTTGGCACTCGGCCTTGACAGCTGCTAAGAGTGATTTATCTTTCGCGCCGCAAATAGCACTCGCTGGTTGAGATTGCTAATTCATTGTGTACCAATAGCTTCTACAACTTTTCCCGACGTGGAGGAAGACGATGGCGACCACGAAGGCCAAGCCCAAGCTCAAGGTGCATCCGCTTGAGGACCGGGTCGTGATCTGGCCGGATGACGAGGCCGAGACGATGCGGGGCGGGCTCTACATCCCGGATACCGCGAAGGAAAAGCCCACCCAGGGGGAGATCCTCGCCGTGGGCCCCGGTCGGATGGAGAAGGGTGCCCGGGTGCCGATGGACGTGAAGGTGGGCGATAAGGTGCTGTACGGGAAGTACAGCGGAACCAACATCACGGTGGACGGCGAAGAAGTCGTCATCGTGAAGTCGTCTGACATTCTGGCGAAGATGGGCTGACGGCGCACGGCCCTCGTCTTCGGACGATCGGCCGCCGACCCATACACACCTCAGGGAGAACGCAAACCATGGCTGCGAAGGAACTGCTCTTCAACAGCGACGCCCGCGCGAAGCTCAAGAAGGGCGTTGATGCGCTGGCGGACGCGGTAAAGGTCACACTCGGCCCGAAGGGCCGGAATGTCGTGATCGACAAGAAGTTCGGCTCGCCGACCGTCACCAAGGACGGCGTGACCGTCGCGAAGGAAGTCGAGCTGCCCGATGCGATCGAGAACATGGGCGCCCAGATGGTGAAGGAGGTCGCCACCAAGACCAGCGACCTGGCCGGCGACGGCACCACCACCGCGACCGTGCTGGCCCAGGCGATCTTCCGCGAGGGCCTCAAGAACGTCACCGCGGGCGCCAACCCGATGGAGCTCAAGCGCGGCATCGACCGCGCGGTGGAGTCGGTGATCGAGGAGCTCAAGCGT
>DASPUE010000218.1:0-3463 GCA_035623055.1 Gemmatimonadales bacterium | reverse complement strand
CACCGCGTTCGACCTGCTCATCATCTGGCTGACGTGGCGCGAGTTCCGCCGCATGCGGGCGCACCGGTCGTCGCCGTCACTGATCACGTAGCGCGATAGCCTCGCCGCTACGCGGGCGTAGCTCAATGGCAGAGTCCCAGCCTTCCAAGCTGGTCATGCGGGTTCGATTCCCGTCGCCCGCTCCAGGGAAATCGCAGGCCATCGACTCGCGCCCCACCGTGACCTCGCGCTAGCCGCAGCCTCGTGCGCGATTAGTGCGCGATTGCCGGTCGGACCGTCAGTTCTCAAGCGGACTTATCGACCCCGTCTCGGATCGGCGAGCAGTTCCAACCTCGCCGGCGATACCAATCAGACTGAAGATGTCCGGCTGACAGAGGGTCCACCGCCGAGCTGGTGAGCCTCACTACCGTCGGATCCGCTGGCCCCGGCGTCAGAACACGGCGCGCCCCGTTCCAGAGGGGTGATGGACCGCTCTGGTTACGACAGAGCGGAGACCACCGTCACTCCGTCCCGGGACGGCCGCGCCACCCCTTGACCTAAAGGAGAGAAGGGATGGCGATGACCATCGTAGAACCTGCGCGCACGATCGTCGGCGGGGTGGACACCCACCTCGACGTCCATGTGGCCGCTGCCTTGGATCCGATCGGCGGTGTGCTCGGCGTCGAGGCCTTCACTGCGACGCCGCACGGCTACAGGGCCCTGCTCGAGTGGATGGGGGCCTTCGGGTCCGTGGCGAAGGTGGGCGTCGAGGGCACCGGTGCCTATGGGGCCGGTCTCAGTCGATTCCTCGCCCGCGCCGGCGTCGAGGTGATCGAGGTCGACCGGCCCAACCGCCAGATGCGCCGGTTGACAGGCAAGTCCGACCCCGCCGATGCCCTGGAGGCGGCCCGGGCCGTCCTCAGCGGCCGGGCCACCGGGGCACCCAAGTCCCGCACCGGGAACGTGGAGGCCATCCGGGCGCTCGTGGTGGCCAAGCGCTCAGCCCGGGAGGCCCGCCTGCGGGCCGTTCATCAGATGCGCCAACTCTCCTACACGGCTCCCGACCAGCTCCGGGTGCGGTTAAAGGGCCTGGCGACGACCGAGTTCGTCGACGAGGCGGCGGCGATGCGGGCCCGAGGTGGAGGCGACACCGTGGTGTTGGCCACGAAGATCGCACTCGCCAGCCTGGGGCGACGGGTCCACGCCCTCGAAGCCGAAGCCGCCCACCTCGACGAGCGCCTCGCCGAGCTCGTGGAGGCGACCGCACCGCAGCTGCTCGCCCTCTTCGGCGTGGGGATCGACACCGCGGCGGTCCTGCTCGTCGCCGCCGGCGACAACCCCGAGCGCCTGCGCTCAGAGGCCGCTTGGGCGCACCTGTGCGGCGTGGCCCCCATCGAGGCCTCGTCAGGCAAGGTCACGCGCCACCGCCTCGACCGCGGCGGGGACCGCACCGCGAATGCCGCGCTGTGGCGCATCGTCATGACCCGGCTGTCCTTCGATCCGCGCACCCGCGACTACATGGAGCGCCGACAGAAGGAAGGCCGCTCCAAGCGCGAGGTGATCCGGATCTTGAAGCGCTATGTCGCCCGCGAGGTCTTCAAGGTCCTGCCTCGCGCCTGAGATCTCCGAGCGGCGGGCCTGGCTCCAACGATACCTGCCGTCTTCGGACTGGCCTTCGTCCGATCTGCCGGCCCGCCCGCTCGGACCCTGCTCGGAGAGCACCGACGCTTGGCCTGATAAGAGCTTGCCCTCGCCCAACGAGTGGCTCCTGATTGGTCCGCCTGCTGTCTCTGCACCGAGCCCAAGAACCCCTTGACAGACATAGGAGCTTCGGACGTGCAAGTCGGTGGTCACCGGAGCCTCGCTTGCGACATCGAATGAGTTCCATAGGGCGACGGCTGCTGTGACGTCGGCGAAGGTGGCGAGAATCCCGCCGTGTACCGTCCCTGGTACATGACCCCTGACGTCGTCGTTCAGCTCCATCGAAAGGATGGTCGTGGGAGTTAGACGAACCATCTCGATGCCCATGCGGCTATGGAGTGGTGGCCACCGGCCCCCTCCCTGACAGATCTCCTCCCATTGGGCCAGGTACTCAGCCTCGGTCGTAGCCATCGAGTGATTCCTCCCGCCGTGGGCGGAGATTCGGTGAAGCCCCGTCAGAGCTCAATCCACGCCTGGGTGACGTAGTCGGAGCAGTTGCCGCCCGGGCCGAAGCTCGCCGCCATGAGTGGCTGGAACTCGGGATCGACGAGCAGGCCATCCGAAATCTTGCCGAGAGCCGCCTGGTCGTCGGCCTCATAGGAGGTGACCATTCGCAGTGGCGTCCTGTCCATCATCAGCATGACGCGGTAGTTCTTGGCTCCGTGCTTTTCCAAGAGCGCCCTGCACTTCGCGCCATCCGCGGTCGCTTCGTTCTCCCGCCCCGCTACCAGCGTGACAATGGTGCTGCTTCCCACGGTCATGTTTCGCCGCTAGGTCATGCGCTCGGGAAACAGTAACTGCCCCTAGGGCGCTAGTGCTTGGGGAAGGGAGCGCCCGACGGCGACCAGTGACCGCCCGACTCCCTGCCGGGAGTAGTGAACTCCATCCCCGGGCCGGAACGATCCGATGACGCTCCGAACCTTGGGCGAGCAGGGGCCGGTTGAACCGGGCTTGGCCAGGGAGGCGCCCCCTGCCGCTAGAGCATCTAACCGTTCATCAGATGCTCTGGCGATCGCCCCCCGGCCGCCGATTCCAGGCAATCGGAGCTGATCCCGCTCGCCGGGACGCTGGCCCACACCTCCTCGCGAGTGGGCTGGGCTGCACCAGAGAGTGCAATCTCAAGTGACTCCCCGGTCACAAGAATTCGCCCCGTACGATTCAAGCTCTTCGCCGACCGCTGGTCGCAATGCCGCGCCAGAGAGTAGGGAGACAGAAAGGAGCGACCGTGAGCAATGGTGTTGACAGGCCCGCACCCGACGACTGGGAGGACATTCAGGTCGAGTTGATGTCCGCGAGCCGTGAGGCCTGCGGTGGGGGCTTCACGTGGCCTGCGGAGGAGATCCGTACAGCCTTCGCCAGAGTGGGGGCCGGTCCAACACCCTCCGCGGCGAGGGCTCGATTCGCCCGCTTGGTCACCGGTCGCCGTACAAGCTCATTCGACCGATGACCACATCCGCTCGAAGGCTCTCTGATCTCGACGCCCTGCTTCTCGCCGCGGAAACCCCGACTCAACCGCTGCACGTCATGGCGGCTGTAGTACTGGAGAATGACTCCGGAGCGGGGCGATGGAACTACGAGATCTTCCAGTCCCGCATCGCCGAACGGTTCCGTCAGATCGAACCGCTGCAAAAGCGGCCGGTCTGGGGCTCGATGGGCCGTCCGATCCTGGTCGACGACCCATCGGTCGCCGTTCAGGACCACCTACACCACATCACGCTCCCGGACGCGGGAGGTATCGACGCGCTAGGCGAGGCAGTCGGTGCGATCGCGTCGGAACCACTTC
>DASPUE010000217.1:0-3678 GCA_035623055.1 Gemmatimonadales bacterium | reverse complement strand
GCGCTCCCCGCCGTGTCCCAGGCGTTGACCAACGTCACCTCGGGGAGGTGCCGGCCCAGCCAGATCTTGCACTGTCCCAGCGCGACCGGATGGGAGAGCACCCGGGTAATGCGATCGAGACTGGTGCCGGGAAGGCCCATGATGCTGTGGTGGACTGGCAGGAAGATTTCCCGGCTCAGGTGGAGGTCACCCTCGCCAAAGGCGTGTTGCAGCAGATCGTAGGTGGGGGTCACCGAGCCGACCAGCGTATTCTCGATCGCGAGGCAGCCCGCGTCGGCCCGACCCTCCCGCACGGCTGCCACGACGTCGCTCACCTCGCGACACGGCACCGTCTCCATGTCAGGCCACTGCATGCGGGCCGCCGCCTCGCTGTAGGAACCCCGGGTACCCTGAATCGCCACGCGCATGTGCCGCTCCCAAAGGGAAAAAGAAAAACGCCCCGCCGGCTGCTCCGGCGGGGCGTCTGAGGTCCGGTTATCGGGTGCGCGTCAGCGCTTCTCCCGACCGGACGGCGACGCGCCGCCGGGCGTGATAAAGAAGAAGCCGAATCGCTTGGAATTCCGCATGGCCGTAGGATAGAGTGTATTCCCGGGCGACGTCAAGAGCCCTCCGGCAGAACCGCCGGCTCACTTCACCGGCTGATTAGGTTATCGGGCCGAACCTTTCCATCCCCGAGTGACCATGCACGAATCCCTGGTGGCCTGCCCGATCATGGCGGGTCTGGTGGCCCGCCACCGGCCTCCGGCCCTGGAGCCGCGCCCGTTCTTCCCATCGCTGGTGGACGCGATCGTCTCCCAGCAGATCTCGGGGAAGGCCGCTGCCAGCATCATGGCCCGCCTGGAAACGCTGGTGCCGATTCGTCCAGCCGCACTCGCCGCGGTCGATGCCCGGAAGCTCCGCCGGGCGGGGCTCTCCCGCGCCAAGGCACGATACGTCCGCGAATTGGCGCGATTCGCCGCTGCGGGCGGGCTCCGGGGACTTCGCACCCTTCCAGATGCGGAGATCGTTGAGCGCCTCACCGAGGTCAACGGCGTCGGGGTCTGGACCGCGGAGATGTTCCTGATCTTTTCGCTGAATCGGGTCGACGTGTGGCCGGTAGGAGACGGAGGTATCCAGCGGGCGGCCTTGAATCTCTACGGCATCCGCAGTCGCAAGCGCCTCGAGCGACTCGGCGATCGGTTTCGGCCGGTGCGCACCTACGCCGCCTGGTACCTATGGAGGTCGTTGGGGGACTGACTCTCCCTCACTGGCGCGGCCGGCCCCCGAATCCGCCGCCGGGCCGCGGTGGCGACTTCACGTCCTCCGGCAGTTGGGCCCACTGCTCGGCACTGAGCACGCCCTTGGCTTCTTCCAAGGAAGCGGCGGCGAGCCCTCGCCCACTCTCAAGAATGGTCCGGATCCTGGTCAGCAGTACCGCCCGGTCCGGCTGCGGGCCTTCCTTCTCGATCGCGGATTGAATCTCCTGACCGATGGAGTCTCGCCGCTGGGTGAACTCGTGACTGATCGCCGAGAGCTTGGCCAGCTGGTCGTCCGTCAGGTGCAACTGGATGTTGAGATCGGTGATCGGCTTGATCGGGTCAGGCAACATTCGTCCCAGCCGCTCGGCGAAGAACGCCGCTCCGCCGCCTCCTCCCGCACCACCTGCCTGGCCACCGCCGAACCCGGGCCCGCCTCCGCCCTGCCGGAACCCACCCTGTCGTCCTCCTCCTCCGCCCCCCGGTCCCCCTAGAGCTCCGCTGAAGCCGGGGACGCCGCCCAGGGCCAGCCTCAATTGAATGCCGATCTGAAATGGCTGGCGGATGGTCTGGCTGCCGGTAATGCTGCCGAACCGGCCATTCACGTCGTAGATGAACTGCTGGGTCGCGGGATCGAACCCGCGCACGGTCAGCAGGGTCGGATCGGGCCGGGTGTACTCTCCCCAGCCGTGCAGGTTGTCGTCGCCGTGGAACAGCTCGTCCAGTCCGGCCAGCAGATTCGCGGTGAGGATCGAGATCGTGAGGCGCTGATCCAGACCGAGCATGGCGGGGCGCCAATTGAGCTGGAGGTCGAGCGAGGGCTGCCACGGGCCACGGCAGCTGTTGCGCTGGGCGATGGTGCCGAGCTGGGACATCAGGCAATCCTGCAGGCGCGCCGGAGCGGTCGCCAGCAATCGTGCCATGTCGGCCGCGACGGCGGGGTCGGTTGCGGTCCGCGGATCGAAGATGAACGCGCGATCACCGCGGGATCCGTCGGCATTGATGTCACCGGCCACACTAGGGGTGAACGGCGCACCCGAGCTCACCCGAGCGATGGTGGTGATCTCGAGCCCGCGGACCAGCGGCACGGTCATCGTCGTGACGATCTGGTGGCGCCGGTCGAAGTCGCTGGTGCTGCGCGGGTCGATGGACTCGGTACGGCCCACGGTCTGTGACGCAAAGCCCGGCCCGCCGAAGCTCGACGAGGATGACTGGTCGGTCGCCCGGGAGACGGTGTACGAGGCCGACACGGTGATCCCGTGACCCACGATGCCGCTCACCGACAGGACCCCCTGTACGGACCGGGTGGTGAGCGAAGAGATCGCCTCGAAGACCTGGCCGAAGGCCGGATCGAGCCGCGACGATACCAGCGACACCGTGCCGGTTCCGGGGTCGATTGCCGAGGCGGGGGCGTACACCTCGCGACCCCCTTCGTTGGCAAGCGTGAACTGCGCGGGCCCGATGTTCCGGTCCAGGTATCCCATCTGACTGACCCCGAGACCCGCGCTCAAGTCCAGCGAGAAGGTGAGCAGCCCGGTCCGATGCTGAACACCGAGGGAGCCGCGCCAGACCCGCGGTGCGGTGAATCCCGGAGCGAAGGCCGTGACGGATGGTGCGCCGGTGGTCGCGGTTCCGGGGCCGCCGCCCACACAGGAGGTGGGAATGGTCGAGGGATCCGCGGCCATCGCGGACCAGTCGGGGGACGGGGCGTCGGGCCCCGCGCACACCAGCTGGATCTGCCCGTTGGCCGTGCCTGACGCGGCCTGCGCGGCGACGGCGAGGTTGGGAGGAATCGGGCTTCGGAATTCGCCCGCGCCGCCGCGAACGATCCACGGAGAGGGCCCTTGGGTCGTGGGGGCGGTCCAGGTGAAGCCGGCGCGCGGACTCACGTGGGTCTCGCGGGGGAGCTGGTCGGTCCGGAGGCCGAACAGCGAATCCACTGCGCCGTTGTATCCCGGCGCATCGCCGAACCAGGAATGCTCGGCCCGCACTCCGTAGGCCAGCTGCCAGCCGCGGGTGGGTCGCCAGGTGTCGCCCAGGTAGGCGGCCGCGGTGGAACTGAGGCCGGTGCGCTCGTCCGCGCCCAGTGTCCGGGTAAACAACGCCGGTTGTCCGGCGGCGAGGTCGGCGAGCGAGAGATACGTAAAGGTGCCGAGCTGGTTGGACGCGACTTCCGAGGTAGTACGCGAGGTATTGAGAAACAGGCCGAACTTCACCCGGTGGGACGCATCCGGCGAGAGCCAGGAGATCTCGTTGGTGCCTTCGAAGGTGGTGCTGTGACCACGCTGCGGGAAGCCGTTGTTGCCCCCGAAGGTGAGGGTGGAGGTGCTGATGGAACCGTCGGGGAGGCTGGAACTGAGCTGCAGGCGCCCCTGGGACAACCGCAGGTATGGGTTTCCTGAGTTGGCTGTCCCTGACAGGTAGGCTTTCGCCTCGTTCAGGA
>DASPUE010000216.1:0-5165 GCA_035623055.1 Gemmatimonadales bacterium | reverse complement strand
ACGGCACCAACGACGCCCCGGCCCTGATGCGCGCCACAGTCGGCGTGGCGCTTGCCGCGCATGGCGGAGGGATCACGGCCGAAGCCGCCGATGCCGTCCTGCTCGCGGACGACACCAGCCGGGTAGCGGAAGCGGTGGCGATCAGCCGCCGGACGATGGCGATCGCCCGGCAAAGCGTCTGGGCGGGCCTCGGTCTGTCGGGCGTCGCGATGGGATTCGCCGCTTTCGGCATGATCCCCCCGACCATGGGAGCGATTCTGCAGGAGGTCATTGACATCGCGGTGATCGTGAATGCGCTGAGAGCGAGCGGGGAGTGAGACACCGAACGCCGCTGGCGATGGTGCCAAGCCTCGAAACTGGCGGGTTGGATCAATTCTGGGAGTCCCGATGAACGCGTCAACATCCTTGGGGAAGGAACCGGTGGTGACCTCTTCCCCTTCGCTCCAACAGCCTCCCAAGCGCGTGATGTTCGGGCGGGCCATCCGCAGGCGCTGTCCGGTCTGCGGCGGTGGACCGCTCTTCAGCGGCTGGTTCCGGATGCGGGACCACTGCCCATCGTGCGGCCTGCGAACCCGGCGCGGCGAGGACGGCTACACCCTCGGGGCGCTGTGGTTCAACCTGTTCCTCGCCGAGCTGATCACGATGACGATCCTCGTGACCACGCTGGTCCGCACCTGGCCGACCCCGCCCTGGGATCTGCTCCAGATCGCGGGACCGGTCGAGGCGATCGTCATGCCGCTGATCGTGTGGCCATTCGCGCGCACCCTGTTTCTCGCCTTTGACCTCTGCTTCCGCCCACTGGAAGCGAAGGACCTTTCGCCCTCGTAAGCGGTCCCCTGCCCCGATGCTCACACCCAAGCTGATCACCACGCTCAAAGGCTACGACGCCAGGCAGTTCGGTGCGGACCTCGCCGCGGGCATCGTGGTCGGCATCGTCGCTCTCCCGCTGGCCATCGCGTTCGGGATCGCGAGCGGAGCGACTCCCCAGGCCGGTCTCGTCACCGCCATCATCGCCGGCATCCTGATCTCGGTGCTGGGCGGCTCGCGGGTCCAGATCGGCGGACCGACCGGCGCGTTTGTCGTCATCGTCGCCGGCATCATTCACAAGTACGGGATGGATGGACTCACCGTCGCGACCATCATGGCCGGGGTGATGTTGATCGTGATCGGCGCGGCGAGACTGGGAGCCGCCATCAAGTTCATTCCGTATCCGGTGACGACTGGGTTCACGACCGGTATCGCGATCATCATCCTCTCGAGCCAGGTGAGTGACTTCCTGGGTCTGGGAATGCGTGAGGTACCGGCGGCCTTCCTGGACAAATGGCAGGCTTATGCCGGAGCGCTGGGGGCGATCAATCCCTGGGCAGTGGGAATCGCGCTATTCAGTCTGGCCATCATCCTGCTCTGGCCGCGGGTGAGCCGGCGAGTGCCGTCTCCGTTCGTCGCCCTCATTGCCGCAACGGCGGCGGTGCGGCTCTTCCACCTCCCAGTCGAGACGATCGGTGATCGCTTCGGGGCCATTGCCTCGGCCCTCCCCGCGCCGCACCTCCCCAGGGTATCCGCCGATACGCTCCGGGGCCTGGTCTCCCCGGCCTTCACGATCGCCATGCTCGCCGCGATCGAATCGCTGCTTTCCGCCGTCGTGGCGGATGGCATGATCGGCTCACGCCACCGCTCCAACATGGAGCTGGTGGCGCAGGGGGTCGCCAATGTCGCGAGCCCCCTGTTCGGCGGGATTCCAGCCACCGGGGCCATCGCGCGCACAGCGACCAACGTCAAGAACGGAGGCCGGACGCCGGTCGCGGGGATCGTGCACGCGCTCACACTGCTCCTGATCGTGCTGTTCTTCGGGCGCTGGGCCGGACTCATCCCCATGGCCGTGCTGGCGGCGATCCTGGTGGTCGTGAGCTACAACATGAGCGAGTGGCGGCGATTCGTCGCGGAGTTCCGCGCGCCGAAGAGCGACGTCCTGGTGCTGCTCACCACGTTTCTCCTGACCGTGCTGGTCGACCTGACGGCCGCAGTGGAGGTGGGGATCGTGATGGCGGCGTTCCTGTTCATGAAGCGCATGTCGGAGGTCACGAACATCCGACTGCTCTCGCGGGAGTTCCGGGACGAGGGAGACGAGACGGAAGCCGCCGACCTGAGGGAGCAGCGCGAGGTGCCGCCCGGCGTCGACATCTACGAGATCGATGGGCCCTTCTTCTTCGGCGCCGCGGAATCGTTCAAGAGTGCGGTCGCGAGCGTGGCGCGAAAGCCGAAGGTGCTGATCATCCGGATGCGTCGAGTCCCGGCGATCGACTCGACCGGACTCGCTGCTCTCAGGGATGTCGTGCATCGCTGCCGGCGCGAGGGAACCCTGGTGATTCTCTCGGACGTCCACTCCCAGCCGGTGGTCGCGCTCACCAACTCAGCGTTCTACGGCGAGCTGGGTGAAGCCAACGTCACCGGCAACCTCGACGACGCGCTCAACCGGGCCCGGACCTACCTCGGCCTCCCAACAGCGGAGCGCCCCGCCTTTGCCGCGCCCACGGTGGCGCGAGAGACGCCGCACGGCGAGCGACGCCGGACGCCGCGACTCTAGTCCTGCCCGGGGTCATGTGCCTCGAGTACGTGCCCATGGCGCGTGAAGCCAGCTTCATCCTTCCTCGCACTTTCCTTCACAAGCCCAACCCTAGTGTTCCGCTGGTTCCGTTGCCTCCCTGGTCGCTGGCATCTCCATGTGCTGGTGCATGCCCCCGTGCAGGGATTGCGATGCGCGTGCCCAGATGGTCCAGAGCCCTGTAATAAGGACCAGCGTGGCGAATAGCCTCCGGCGCCAGAGAGTCGCAAGCAGCAGCCGGCGGAGGCCCATGGCACTCAGTGAAAGCGCAGGCAAGGTCCCGGCACCGAAGGCGAGCATGGCGAAGGCCCCCGACACGGGCGCGGCAAGCGCTACCGGGATGCTGAGGGCCGAGTAGACGAGACCGCAGGGGAGAAAGCCATTGGCGACGCCAAACACCAGTTGGGCACCGACTCCTGGGCGAGTCAGGGCGCTGGCGGCCGCACGGGAAAGGCCCGGGGGAACAATCCGGGGTTCGGGCACCAGGCCGGCGAGGGCCAGGGCGAACCAGACAAGCAGCAGAGTGGCGAGCGTTGCGGGAAGCCAGGCAGGAGCGGGGAGCGCGCTGCCGGCAAACCCCGCAACGCCTCCGAGGAGACCGTAAGTGGTGATCCGGCCCAGGTGCCACGCGGCGAGGCCGCCTCGAACCCGCGAGCACGACGCGGCGAACACGCCGCACATGCCTACGCAGTGCACGCTGCCCAGCAGGCCGGCCAGGAATGCGGCCGCTAGATAACCCACGATCCCGTCTCGGAGGAGAAGACGCCGTGCAAAATACCGCTGTCAGTGCGGGGGAGGAAATCCACTACGACGACGCCATCGTGAAGCTGTTCGTCACGGCGTCGGTCGTCTGGGTTCTGGTCGGGCTGCTGGTGGGCCTGTGGATCGCGCTCGAGATCGCGTGGTGGCCGGCCAACCTGGGGCTGCAGTGGACGACGTTCGGTCGTCTGCGCCCCCTGCACACCAACGCGGTGATCTTCGCGTTCGCGGGCAACATCTGCTTCTTCGGCATCTACTACTCGTTGCAGCGGCTGCTCAAGGCCAGGATGTTCAACGATACGCTGTCCCGGCTGCATTTCTGGGGATGGCAGTTGATCATCGTTCTGGCAGCAATCTCGCTGCCTCTCGGCCTCACCGAGTCGAAGGAGTACGCCGAGCTGATCTGGCCCATCGACGTCCTGATCACGGTGGTCTGGGTCATCTTCGCGGTGAACTTCTTCGGCACCATCGCCAAGCGACGGGTGCAGCATCTATACGTCGCGATCTGGTTCTATATGTCCTTCGTGATCGTGATCCCGGTCCTGCACATCGTGAACAGCCTGGCCATTCCGGCTACCTTCACCCGCTCCTACCCGATCTACGCGGGCATGACGGACGCGCTGGTCCAGTGGTGGTATGGTCACAATGCGGTGGGATTCTTCCTCACGACCCCGTTCCTCGGCCTGATGTACTACTTCCTGCCCCGCATCGCCGAGCGGCCGGTGTACAGTTACCGGCTGTCGATCGTGCACTTCTGGGCCCTGGTCTTCCTCTATATCTGGGCGGGGCCGCACCACCTGCTCTACTCGGCGCTCCCGGAATGGGCCCAAACGCTGGGCATGGTATTCAGCATCATGCTGATCGCCCCGTCGTGGGGCGGCATGATCAACGGCCTGCTGACGCTGCGTGGGGCCTGGGACCGGGTGCGGACCGACCCCGTGCTCAAGTTCCTGGTGGTCGCGGTCAGCTTCTACGGCATGAGCACCTTTGAGGGCCCGGTGATGTCGATTCGGGCCGTGAACAGCCTGTCGCACTTCACCAACTGGACCATCGGGCACGTCCACTCCGGGGCGCTCGGCTGGGTCGGCATGATCTCCTTCGGGATCCTTTACTGGATCGTGCCGAAGCTGTGGAACCGGAAACAGCTTGCCTATCCGCAGTGGGCCACGACCCATTTCTGGCTGGCCACGATCGGAATCGTATTGTACACGGTATCGATGTGGGCAGCGGGGCTCACCGAAGGACTCGAGTGGCGTGCCCTGGATGACGCGGGCCAGCTCAAGTACCCCAACTTCGTGGACATCGTTCACCAACTCGCGCCGTTCTACTGGCTGCGGCTCCTCGGGGGCCTGATGTACTTCACGGGTGCCATCATGATGGCCTGGAATCTCTACCGGACCGCGCGCCAGCCGGCGCCAGCGGCTGCGCGCTGAGGAGAGCGACGATGCCTGACCATGACGAGCACACGTATACGGCCGTCCACCGCACGCTCGAGGGCAAGAGCGCCATCTTCGCCGTCCTGGTGACGGTGGTGATCCTGATCGGTGGGCTGGTCGAGATCGTCCCGATGTTCACCGCCACCGGCGGGACCGAGGCGCTCCCGGGCGTCACTCCCTACACCGCGCTGGAGGTGGCGGGCCGGGACATCTATCTGCGGGAAGGGTGCTACCTCTGCCACTCGCAGATGATCCGACCGATGCGGGCGGAGGTCCTCCGGTACGGGGAGTGGACGCGAGCCGGGGAGTATGCGTTCGACCATCCCTTCCTGATGGGATCGCGCCGCATGGGCCCGGACCTGCAGCGG
>DASPUE010000215.1:0-4024 GCA_035623055.1 Gemmatimonadales bacterium | reverse complement strand
CGCGCGTAATGAGGTCGTGCTCGGTCACGGCACTCCGAGACGGTCGTTGTGATGGCTCGGCCGATCCAATGTCCCTCTGACGTCCCTACCGCTACGAGGGTTGCTCGGCAGCGCAGAAGAGGTGGGGAGAGGCACTGCGGTCGCCGCGCGTAAAATTATGTTCTTCAATGACTTACACCATGTGTGGCCGGTTGCCATCGAACCGCGGTACCGGCTATATTTCCGCGTTCTTTGGTCAGGCGGAGTCGCTGGTGGCTCGCCCGGCCGGCGTCCGCTCGGACCGCCACCCTGATTCTGCCACCGTTGTCTTCAACCACGGACCCGCATGACCGGCCCCACCCAGCGCGAGCGCATTCTCCCCCGCCTCATTGAAGAGGAGATGCAGCAGTCGTTCATCAACTACTCGATGAGCGTCATCGTGTCGCGCGCGCTCCCCGATGTGCGCGATGGCTTGAAGCCGGTGCACCGCCGCATCCTGTATGCGATGAACGAGCTGGGGCTGGTGCCGGGGCGGCCTTACAAGAAGTCGGCGACGGTGGTAGGCGACGTCCTCGGCAAGTATCACCCGCACGGCGACAGCTCGGTGTACGACGCGCTGGTGCGCATGGTGCAGGACTTCTCGCTTCGCTATCCGCTGATCGACGGGCAGGGGAACTTCGGCTCGGTGGATGGCGACCCGGCCGCCGCCTATCGGTATACCGAGGCCCGTCTCACCGACGTGGCCGTCACGATGCTGGAGGATATCGACAAGAACACCGTCGACTTCCAGCCCAACTTCGACGACCGCCTGCAGGAGCCTTCGGTCCTCCCGGCCAAGGTTCCCAATCTGCTCATCAACGGATCCAGCGGCATCGCGGTGGGCATGGCCACCAACATTCCGCCGCACAACCTGCGCGAGGTGGCGAAAGCGGTCCAGCACCTGATCGACCATCCCGACGCCACCGTGGGTGACCTCGCCAAGATCATCAAGGGACCAGACTTCCCGACCGGCGCGTTCATTTACGGGAGACAGGGGATCCGGGAGGCCTACGAGACCGGACGTGGCCGCATCCAGATGCGGGCCCGGGCCCAGATCGAGGAGAAGGCGTCGAGCGGCAGGAGTCAGATCGTCATCACCGAGATCCCGTACCAGGTCAACAAGGAAAACCTGGTGAAGGCCATCGCCGAGCTGGTGATCGACAAGAAGCTCGAAGGGATCAGCGGGGTGAACGACGAGTCCGACAAGGATGGGATGCGGATCGTCGTGGACCTCAAGCGTGACGCCATCCCCAACGTGGTGCTGAACCAGCTCTACAAGCACACGGCCATGCAGGCCACCTTCGGGGTGATCATGCTGGCGCTGGACAAGGGTGCGCCGAAGATCATGCCCTTGAAGACGGTGCTGGAGCGGTTCGTGGAGCACCGCCACGAGGTCGTGGTCCGGCGCACCCAGTTCGACCTCGACGCCGCCCAGGCGCGGGAGCACATCCTCGATGGTCTCAAGATCGCCGTCGATAACATCGACGAGGTGGTGGAGATCATCCGCAAGTCGAAGGACGTGCCGGATGCCGACGCCCGGCTGCGGAAGCGCTTCGGACTTACGGAGAAGCAGAGCGACGCCATCCTCAACATGCGGCTCGCCAAGCTCACCGGCCTCGAGATCGAAAAGCTGGAGGCCGAGCTCAAGGAGGTCCGGGCGACCATCAAGGAACTGAAGAGCATCCTGGCCTCCAAGCCCAAGCGGATGGCGATCCTCAAAGACGAGATGGACGAGGTCGCCAAGAAGTACGGCGACGACCGGCGCACGGAGATCCTGGCCGACCAGGACGACTTCTCGGTGGAGGACTTGATTGCCGAAGAAGACATGGTCATCACGATCTCCCACTCGGGCTACATCAAGCGCATGGCGGTGAGCACCTACCGGCGGCAGCGGCGCGGCGGCCGGGGCCTGCAGGGGGCCACCACCAAGGAAGAGGACTGGATCGAACACCTCTTCATCGCGAGCACACACGACTATCTCATGTTCTTCACCAACACCGGCCAGGTCTACTGGCTCAAAGTGCATGAGATTCCGCAGGGCGGGCGGGCCAGCCGCGGGAAACCGGTGGTGAACTGCATCGCGATCAAGCCGGACGAGCACGTCGCCGCCACGGTGGCGGTGCGGGAGTTCAGCGCCGAGCGGCACCTGATTTTCGCCACCCGGAACGGGACGGTGAAGAAGACCAGCCTGGCGGAGTACGGCAACGTGCGCTCCACCGGGATCCGCGCCATCAACATCGAGGATGGCGACGAGCTGATGGACGTGCAGGTGTGCGATGAGTCGAGCGACATCGTCCTCGCCACAGCGGACGGGATGAGCATCCGCTTCCATCAGGGCGACGTGCGGGACATGGGGCGCGTGGCCACCGGCGTGAAGGGCATCGAGCTGGAGAAGGGTGACCGGGTGATCGGCATGGTGATCATCCGCCGCGACGCCACCCTGCTGGTGGTGAGCGAAAAGGGCTACGGCAAGCGCTCGGAGCTCTCCGACTATCGAGTGCAGAAGCGGGGGGGCAAGGGCATCATCACCCTGAAGCGCACCGACAAGACCGGCGCGCTCGTCGCCCTCATGGAGGTCCAGCCCGAGGACGAGCTGATGCTCATCACCAAGCATGGCGTCATCATCCGCCAGCCGGTGGAAGGAATCCGGGTCATCAGCCGGAACACCCAGGGCGTCCGGGTGATGAATCTCGACTCCGGCGACACGGTGGTGGACGTGGCGCGGGTGGTCAATGAAGATGAGGAGGGGGTCGAAGAAGGGGCGTCCGCCGAGGCGGAGGAGTGAGGTTGCCCCTCCGCCGGTTCGGGCATAGGTTCGCCGAGTGAGTGGCGCTTCGACGCTTTCCGGCTCCGGCGTATCGCTCGACAGCATCCGTGAGGCGGCGCGGCAGCTGGCTGGGGTAGCGCTCTTCACCCCGATGGTGCGGGTGGCGGAAGGGGCCTGGTCGGGAGGGACCGCGCCTGCCGGAGGCGCCATGCCGGCATCTCTCCACCTCAAGTGCGAGCAGCTGCAGCCGATCGGCGCCTTCAAGGTGCGTGGTGCCTTCACGGCGATCGCCCGGCTGGCCCCGGAGGCCCGGGGGCGAGGGGTGGTGACCTCCTCGAGCGGGAATCACGGTCAGGCGGTGGCCTGGGTGGCGCGGCGATTCGGGATTCGGAGCGTAGTCGTGATGCCCGAATCGGCGCCGGCGGTGAAGGTGGGGGGCGTGCGCCGCTATGGTGGCGAAGTGGTTTTCGCCGGCGCGACCCGCTCCCCGGAGCAGCAGGCGCGGGCAGAGCGATTCGCGACCGACGAAGGGCTCGCCTTCATTCCGCCCTTCGACCATCCCGATGTGATCGCTGGGCAAGGGACCACCGGTCTGGAAATTCTCGATCAACTGCCCCTGGTCCGTACCGTCCTGGTGCCGGTGGGGGGCGGTGGTCTGCTCTCCGGAATCACGACGGCCATCACGGCCCTCCGTCCCGGCGTGGATATCATCGGGGTCGAGCCGGAAGGGGCGCCGAAGCTCGCGGCGGCCCTCGCCGCGGGGAAGCCGGCCACGCTTCCCGCGACCGCCAGTCTCGCTGATGGCCTGCTCACCCGGGCGATCGGCCAGCTGCCCTGGTCGCTGATCGCCGGGAAGGTGCGTCGGGCCGTGGGAGTATCGGAGGAGGAAATTGCGGTGGCGGTGAAGACGTTGTTCGATCGTCAGGGCCTCAGGGTGGAGCCCTCGGGCGCGGTGACGGTCGCGGCCCTCCTCAGCGGCAAGGTCCGCGCGGAAGGTCCGATCGTCGCCGTGCTGACCGGGGGCAACGTGGATCAGGATCTCTTCGAGCGACTGGTGACGGGATGAGTCTCTCCCCGCGGATTCTTGTCGCCGATGACGATCAGGCCCTGACCCGCACGCTCTCCTGGATTCTCAAGGAGAATGGCTACGAGGTCGTGACCGTGACGAACGGCGAGCATTTGCTCGACCGGCTCGGCGCGGAGCCCTACGACCTGCTGCTGCTCGACATCATGATGCCG
>DASPUE010000214.1:0-8135 GCA_035623055.1 Gemmatimonadales bacterium | reverse complement strand
AAGCCGCAGTGATGAGCGCGGCGGCGAGCGCCATCAGCACTCGGGACGGGGTACGCATCAAGACCTCCAAGGGTCTCAGTTGGAGCCTGGGGCGGGACCCGTCATGCGGCGGGACCACGCGGGGAGTCGAGCCTGCCCGATGAAGGTGAGCTGCCGAATGCGGCCAGTCATCAGATCGATGACCCACAACTGCCGCTGACCGCTGCGATCCGAAACGAAGGCGATGTGCCGGCCATCCGGTGCCCACGTTGGATCCTCGTTGCGGCCGCTGGAGGTAAGCTGACGGACTCGGCGGCTGGCCACATCGAGGACGAAGATCTGCGGTGTGCGATCCACTTCGCGGTGGAAGACCACACTGGCGCCGTCGGGGGACCACTCGGGTGCGTTGGAGGAGCCGGTCGCGCCGAAGTCGAAGGGGGCGAGAAGCTCCTGATCCGTGCCGTCGATGCCCATCACGTAGATCTGCGGCTGCCCGGCGCGCGTCGAAACGAACGCCATCCTCCGCCCATCGGGAGCGAAGGTGGGGGAAAGATTATCGGCAAAGCGACCCACGGTCAACCGCTGTGCGCAACAGTTTTGTGCGATGTCCACGGTGAAGATGTCGGTGCCTTCCTCGCTGGACCGCGCATAGGCAAGGAGCCGCCCGTCGGGGGAGAAGGCCGGTGTGATATTCAGCACAGTCGATGTGCCGGTGACCATGGTCCGCTGGCCGTTCGCCAGGTTCAGGATCATGACCGGGCCCGTGCCTTCGAGAAACCGGGTATAGGCGATGCGCCCACCGTCCGGGCTCCAGGCGGGCGAAAGCACCTGCTCCCCTGCAGGGGAGAGGACCGCGGTGGCGGCTCCGTCGCTGTCGATGCGATAGAGTTTGTGATCCACGACGAACGCAATTTGTGATGCCGCCGCCCCTGGGGTCCCGCTGATCCAGCGCACCACTTCGTCCGCGACCCCGTGGACCGCCATCCGGAACCCCAGGTCGAAGGGCGCCGGGAGAGTGAAGCGTTGCTCGCGTCGGATTGCGCCGGCGGCGACATCATGCACCCGCGCCACGGTGCCGGGCCCCTCCTGGGTCACTTCCACAGCGAAGTCGGCTCCGAGGGTTCGGAACAGCGCGTAGTTGAGGGTCCGGCCGCCCGGCCCAGCCGCCGCCCGTGCCCCACTGTCGGTGGGGCTCAGCGGGATGACTTCGAAGCGGTCACTGTAATCGAGATCTCGGGTGAGGATGGCACGGACCGAGTCGAGGCCTACCCCCGGTAGCACCACCACCGAGGGCCGGACGCCAGGACGATAGTCGATGCCGACCCGAACGCCGCCAGGGGGGTGAAGGGTGTCCTGCGCGCGGAGCGCGGCGGGAAGGGCGAGGATCAGCGCGAGCAGCGCGCGATGGGTGCGGATCATTGGGTGCGCGGAGTGAAGTAGAAGGACACCGGCAACACGTCGGCCTGATAGCCGTCGGGCAGCGGACCGAATGCCCGGCTGGAACCCGCCGCCTCGATCGCGCCTTGGGCGGAGAGATCGAACGAGAAGCTGCCCGAGGGCGTGGTCAGGTGAATCTCCCGGACCGAGCCGTCACGCAGGATGAGAAAACTGACCTCCGCCTTCAGCGGGGCGTTCCCCAGAGGCCGCTGCCAGCGTCGGTAGACCTCCTGGACGATGTTCCGGAGGTACTCCGGGTAGGGAAACTGCATCCCGGGCGTGCTGACCGTCGCCACATCGCTCCCCGTGCTCGGCGTCTCTCCCGGCAGCGGCGTGACCGGCGGCGTGGTCTTGGGGTTGGGCTCGGTGCGGGGCACCGGCTTCGGCGCGGGCGGCTTGGGTTTCTCGGGTGCAGGCTTGGGCGGCTTCGGGATCGGTTTCGCCGGGGCGGGCTGCTCCGCGGGCGGCCGCGGTGCGGCTTCCGGGGCCGGCTTCTCCTCGGGAGGCGGCGCTGGCGCTGCGACCAGTTCCACCGCGTAAACCGGCGGGCCGATTTCCACGGCCTTCACCGTACTCCACAGGAAGGCCGCGGCCGCCAGGTGAATCAGCAGTGATCCAACGAGCCCGGCGGTGACTCCCCAGCCCTCTCGTCCGGTGCCCCGCGGCCGCGTCACGGGCGCTCTTCCTCCTCGGCCACAAGCCCCACATCGGTGATGCCCGAGACCCGGATGGTGGCAAGCACCCGCACCACGTCGCCATACGGCACCCGCCGATCGGCGCGCAGATAGACCGACTTGGGCCTGCGGCTCTGGACCAGCGCCGCGAAGGTGAGCCGGAAGTCGTTCTCCGACACCGGCGTCTCGTCGATGAAGATCCGGCCCTCCCGATCCACGCTCACCACCATGCCTTCCTTGGCGGTCATGGGCCGGGCCTCTGCCTTGGGAAGCTGGACATCCACGCCCCCCTGCATGATCGGCGCGGTGATCATGAAAATGATGAGCAACACGAACGCCACGTCGACCAGCGAGGTGACGTTGATATCCGCGGTGAGCGGAAGCTCACCGTGGCCACGGAGACCGCCGCCCCGCCCCACGCCCCACGCCATACTAGAGGAGCCCCTCACGCGCCATCGTGCCGATCAGCTCGTTGGCAAACCCTTCGAGCTCGCCCGCGAAGACGCCCAGACGATTGACGAACAGGTTGTAGGCGATCACCGCGGGGATCGCGGTGGCGAGGCCAGCCACTGTCGTCACCAGGGCCTCAGCGACGCCTGGGGCCACCGCGCCGATGTTCCCGGAGCCTTTGGCCGCGATGCCGATGAAGGCGTCCATGACGCCGAGCACGGTGCCCAGCAGCCCCAGCAGCGGACTGACCGACCCGATCGTCGCCAGCCATGAGATGAACCGGGCCATGAGGTCCCGCTCGGCGCCGACCTCCTTGCCCAGCACCATCTTGAGGGCTTCGAGTTGGGTCATGGAAAGGGCACCGCCCCCGGGCGCATGACCTTCCTCTTTGAGCGAACCTGGCCGGAGTTCCGAGAAGAAGTTCAGCCCTTCGCGGAACAGGCGGCTGTACGGGGACGGCGGCAGCTTCATCACTGCATGATAGGCATCACGCAGCCGCGTGGTGCGCTCCAGCTGCGTGAAGAACCGGTCGGCCTGGCTACGGACCCGGCGGAACTGCCACCACTTGAGCCCAATGACGAACCAGGAGATCAGGGAAAACACCAGCGTCACCGCGAGGACGACCTTGGTCTCGGGACTGGAGTTGAGCACCAGGTCCCACGAGGAGGATGGCAACGCCGCGGACGCTTGCAAGACGAAGAGATTCACCGGAAGAGTACCTCAGACGTGGGCCGGGCCCGCACCGAGCCGCCAGGAGATTGCTGGCGACTACGATGTGGGCCCGAAGACGATGGACCGCGCGGAGGAAACGCGCGCCAGCTCACGAGGGGAGCTTGGCGACCTGCCGCGCTTCCGTCCCCGCCGGGATGTCAGGATGAATGAGGGAAACGACTCGAGCGGTGGCACTGCGATCGCTCACATGAACCACCTGCACCGTGGCCATCACTTCGTTGACCACCGTGGCCGCCCCAGGGCGCTCCCGCGGCTGCTGCCGGAGCTCGAAGAGGTCACCCAGCGCGACCCCGTCCTTGCGCCCCTTGTCCAGGAATACCACATCCTGGGGACCGGTCAGCGGCTGCTGGTCGCGTTGGCCGACCACGCTGCCACGAACACCGTCGGAGATCGGGACCGGACGGACGTTCCCCGGATCGGTGAACTTCTCCGCCGGCAGCGCGCGCTGCTGATCGCGGACGGGACCGTACGAGGCAACCACCTCAGCGAGGACCTCGGGTCGGCTGACATCGACCACCCGGAGGAGGCCGGTGGGAACCACGATGTAGCCGTACCCCTCGATCTCTCGTTGGAGATCCAGCGCCAGCAGTGTATCCCCGACCTGGTACTTCGCCCCCTCGGGTGGCTGGACTGCGACTCGGCCGTACAGCTGTGCGGTGCTGCGGGTCGAGACGTTCGCGATCTGCAGCGGCGTGACATTCCCGAGAATGCGGGCAAACGGCAACTGCTGGCCTTCGGTCAGGAACCCCGAGCTGAAGAACTCGCTGCGGCGGATCGGACGGTAGTTGCGCTGCAACGACAGCTCGAGGCTGGGGCCCGCAGCCTGGCGCCTGCGGTCTCCGACCAGCGGCGTCAGGTCCACATCATCGCGATTGTCCGACGTGGTGTCGCTGGGCGACAGTTCGCCGACCTGTGGCTCTGCCAGAGGTGCCGCAGGCTCCTCGGCGGCAGCCGCCTCGGGATTGAGTGTATCGTGCGGGACTTCCGCCACGGCCTGGCCCGCCGAGGGTGGCGGTGGCGTTTCCTTTGACGGGACCGCGCTGACCTCAGGCCCACCGGCCAGCCGCAGCACCTCGCCGGGATAGATCCAATGTGGATCCTCCACGACGTTGGTATTGAGCCGATAGATCTCCGGCCACAGGAAGGGATCCCCAAGGTATTGCTTCGCCAGATCCCAAAGGGTGTCGCCCGGCTTCACAGTATGGGTATCGGGCTTGGGGGTCTGTGCGGACAGCACGGCAGGAGCCATGAATCCCGCGACAAGCGCCAAGAGTCGGAGCCGAGCTAGGCTGGTCATCACACTACCCTCTGAGAGTGGGGATCGTGGTAACCCAATATATGACATACTCCTCCGACGCGCCACTCATAGACTAGATGAGGCTTACGATGCTAAGTACAAGCCCTAGAATAGGTTGACTGAGTGATTCTGCTCACACGCTAGCCACGGCGAACCCACGCGACTTCCGGAGAATAACCCGGCGACGGGGCTACCTCCATGGTCAGGAGGGCCGCCGCCGGTTCCCGAGACGCGAAGACCGCCGGGGGCGGTGATGTCCGGAGAGCGGAAGGGCCTAACGGGAGGAGAGACGCGCGACACCGCAATCCGGGCTTCCTGATCGCGACATCGCCAAGCGGCGGTCAGCGAAGCGGCGTGGCCGCTCGCAGACCGCCGGTTCCTGTTGTGGCTTAGAACGGCAGATCGTCATCCTGGCCGTCGAGGGCCTCGGGGAAGTCGTCGAACGATTCCTTACCGTCCTTGCCTTCCTTCTTGGCGGGTGCGGCGGCGGCGGCCCCGGCCTTGGCTGGCGCATACCCACCCTCCGCCGAGCCGCCCTTGCCTGAGAGCATGATGATCTCATTGGCGATGATCTCGGTGGTGTAGCGGGTCTGCCCGTCCTTATCCTGCCAGGAGCGATACTCGATCCGCCCTTCGACGTAGAGCTTGTCGCCCTTCTTGCAGTACTTCTCGATGACGTCGGCGAGGCCGGTACCGCTCCCCCGGTTGTTGTTCCAGGCCACGATACGGTGCCATTCGGTCTTTTCCTGGCGCTCGCTGCCGCCCTGCCCGCCCCATTGGCGGCTGGTAGCAAGACTGAAATTGGCGACGCGCCCACCGGCACTGGTGCTGCGCACTTCCGGATCCTGACCGATGTTTCCGATCAGGGTGACCTTGTTCAGGCTGCGACTCACGGGAACCTCCACTGCTGCTGGGGAAACAGATCGCGGGCGGACACGCCCCGACGTTAGCGTGGAGCAGTGACAGCCGGTTAGCCGAAATCTAGCGCCGATGGGGCGATATTACGCACCGCTTGGCAATGCGAGTCGCAACACGATGGCATCCTCTACCGGGTTTCGATAATAGCGCGCCCGGAGACCAACTGGCCGAAACCCGCGCCGCTGGTACAGCTGCTGGGCTGCCAGATTCTGCTCCCGGACCTCCAGGAAGATCTCTCGCGCGCCAGCCGCAACCAGCGCGTCGATTCCGGCCTCGAGCAGCCGGGCACCGAGCCCTTTCCGCCGGGCCTCGGGCGCCACGGCGAGATTGAGGATCTCCCCCTCACCGGCGACGGCCCGGGCCACCAGATAGCCCTTGACCTCGGTGCCTCGCTCCGCGATGACCCCGAGCCCGACCGGAGAGCTCAGAATCTCCTGGAATGCGGCAACACTCCACGGGTCACCGAAGGAGCGGCGTTCAATCGGGACCAGGCGCTCCGCGTCAGCCGCGGTGGCCGGCCGGATCTGCGAGGGGGCGTCCATGTTCTCGCTCCCATTTCGCCTGCGCCTCTGCGGGTCGGCCGTAATCCGGCTCCCATCGCGCCGGATCCGCCACCCAGCGGGCCCCGCCCGCCAAGCCCACCAAATCAAGCAGTTTCACGGCCTCCGGCCAGTTCGGCTCTCCGCCCAGTACCCCCGCCGAGGGACCGCCGACCAGGAATGGGCGCGGGACCAAACGGTCGAGATCCGCCGGGCGGAGCACCGTAGGCCGCAGAAGGCATTCCGCCGTGCCGGGCCCGAACCGATATGCCGCGGCGAACAGTTCGCCCCGTAACGCGTTGCTGACCGCCACCACGGCCTGACCCACCGGCGCAGCGACCCCGGCCGCGGCGACCAGGAGCGACGGCGCCACCCAGAGCGGGAGGCGGCGCGCCCGAGTCAGCGCCCGGGTCACCGTGGCACCCACGCGGAGCCCCGTAAAGCTTCCGGGTCCGTCCGCCAGCACCAGCCCCTCGAGATCCCCATAACCGAGCCGGGCCCGTTCCAGGCAGGCTTCGATGGCAGGCAGCAGCGCCGAGGCGTGGCGCCGAGCCCCGACGATGGTTTCGGTGGCGAGATACTCACCGGGTCCGCCCAGCGCAATCGAGGCGCGGTCCGTCGCGGTGTCCAGCGCGAGCCAGATCACGGCAACGCCTCCACGCCGCGGCGGGACTCTTCCGCCAGGTGGTAAAACCGCAAGCGATGCGTGGGCCGCGGCATCCAGGTTCCCGCCCGCTCCGGCCATTCAACGATGAGCGCATCGCCCTCCGCGAGGAGCGCCTCCCAGTCGAGATCCTCCGCTTCCTCTGGCCGGCGGAGCCGGTAGCAGTCCACGTGATAGACCGGTCCCCGTCGCCCCACATACCGGTGCACCAGCGCGTAGGTCGGGCTGGTGGCGGGCTCGGCAACACCCAGCCCGCGGGCGACCGCCGTGGCAAAGGTGGTCTTGCCGGTGCCTAATTCTCCCTCGAGGGCGACGATGGCGTGAGGAGCAAGCTGCCCCCCGAGCCGCTCCCCTTCCTGGATCAGTTCAGACTCGGTCAGGGAACGGATCATGCCCGCCGACGGGCAGGAGCGGGACGGGCCACCTCTGGCGCATCGAGAGCGCGCAGCTCGTTCACCTGGTCCCGCAACATGGCGGCGACCTCGAACTCGAGGTTGGCGGCCGCCTCTTTCATCTGGCGCTCCAACGCCGCGATCGTCTGCGCTCGCTTGGCCGGATCCCGGAAGTCGAGCTCGACCAGCCGCTCGTCCCGCCGCTTCTCGGGCTTCTCGGTGCGCGCGTCGGCGACCCGGGTGGTCAGCTTCACCTCCTCCAGCGACTTCACGATCGAGCGCGGGGTGATCCCGTGGGCCTCGTTGTACGCCACCTGCAGCGTCCGCCGGCGCGACATCTCCTTGAGCGCCCGTTCCATCGACCCGGTCATCCGGTCGGCGTAGAGAATGGCCTTGCCGTTGATGTTGCGCGCGGCACGCCCCACCGTCTGGATCAGTGAGCGGTCGGAGCGCAGGAACCCCTCCTGATCGGCGTCCAGGATCGCCACCAGCGACACCTCGGGCAGGTCCAGTCCTTCCCGGAGAAGATTGATGCCGACCAGCACGTCGAATTCCCCGAGCCGCAACCCGCGGAGGATCTCCATCCGCTCGATGGCGTCGATGTCGGAATGCAGGTACCGCACCCGCACCCCGGCCAGCTGCAGGTAGTCGGTGAGGTCCTCGGCCATGCGCTTGGTGAGGGTCGTGACCAGCACTCGCTCCCGACGTTTCACCCGGTCGCGGATCTGGCCCAGCAAGTCGTCCACCTGCCCCTTCACCGGACGGATGATGACCTCCGGGTCCACCAGGCCGGTGGGTCGAATGATCTGTTCGACCACGTTCCCCTTCGATAGCCCGAGTTCCAGCTCGCCCGGCGTGGCGGAGACCGACAGGAGTTGCGGCACGATCTCCATGAATTCCTCGAACCGCAGCGGGCGGTTGTCGAGAGCCGATGGGAGCCGGAAGCCGTACTCCACGAGGGTCTCCTTGCGGGCCCGGTCGCCGTTGTACATCCCGCCGATCTGCGGCAACGTCACGTGCGACTCGTCGGCAACAACCAGAAAGTCCGGCGGG
>DASPUE010000213.1:0-2506 GCA_035623055.1 Gemmatimonadales bacterium | reverse complement strand
CTGCCTCTGATCGAGACCTTCGGTCCGGGTGTCGCCCACGACGCCCACGATCTCTTCCGACCGGTCCGGATGGAACCAGCTCACCCGCAGCGTCTTTCCCAGGGGATCCTGGCCGGGCCAGAACTCCTCGGCGAGCGTCCGGTTGATCAGGACACGCGGGAGCGTGTCGTCCTGGGTATCGAGCAAGCGGCCGCGGAGAAGCGGGATCCGGAGCACCTGGAAGTAGCCTCGATCGGCAATCCGGATATCGGCGGCGGGTGACATGCCGGGCTCCGGCTCGGGGCGGTCGAGCGGATAGAACGTGGTGCCGGCCCCGATACCGGTAAGCGACACGAAATTCACCAGCCCCGCCGCCTCGATGCCGGGAGTGCCCCGGAGTTCCTGCAGCGTGCGCTCGAAGAACGCGCCCCACCGGGGCGCATCGGGATAGAGTGCCGTCGGGAGCTCCACGTCGGCCGAGATCGCGTCGGTCGGATCGAATCCGGGATCGGTCTCCTGCAGCCTCTGCAGCGAGCGCACCAGCAGACCGGCGCCAACCAACAGCACCAGCGCCAGCGCCACCTGGGCCACAACCAGCCCGTCGCGGAACCGTCGCATGACGCCGGTCGCGGTCGCTCGTGTGCTCGAGACAGAGCGGGTCCTCGAGGTACCGGCCGCCACCGCCAGGGCAAGGAACACCGCCACCCCTGTCGAGAGCGCCGCGGTGAACAGGAACACGCGGAGATCCATCCGGATGGACTCCAGCCGGGGGATGTCCGCCGGCGCCAGCGCGATCAGCCCGCGGATCATGGCCCAGGCCAAGGCCCAGCCGAGCACCACGCCCAAGGCGACGAGGATGGACGACTCGACCAGCCAGAGTCGGAGCACTCGTACCCGCGAGGCCCCCAGCGCGGCCCGGATGGCAAGCTCAGGCTGTCGTGCCGCCGCCCGCACCAGGAGAAGGTTGGCCACGTTGGCGCAGGCGATGAGCAGGACCAGGAGCACCGACCCCAGTGCGAGGTGGAGCTTCTCCGATGCCGCACCGACGACGTCCTTGAGCATCGGCACCACGTCGACCGTCCAGCCGGCATCGAAGTCGGGGTAGTCCCGCGCGAGCTGCTCGCCGAGGTTTCGCATTTCCGCCCCGGCCTCCTCCAGGGTGACGCCGTCGACGAGTCGGGCCACGACCATGACCCAGCGTCCCTGACGCTGCCCGCCCCTGTCCCCCAGCGTCGCCGCCTCCCAGTACTCCTCCGACCCCATGGGCATGTGGCGGAATGACCTGGGCATCACCCCTACTATCTGCTTCGTGCCTCCGGCCACGGAGATCGCGCTCCCGATCACCGAGGGATTCCCCCCGAACCGACGCTGCCAGAGCCCGTAGCTCAATACCACCATGCGCGGCGATCCGGGATTGGTGTCGCTCGCGACGAAGCCCCGGCCCAGGAGCGGCTGGACCCCCAGCACGTCGAAGAAGTTCGGATTCACCACCCGTCCCTGAACCGGTTCGGCCACATCGCCGCCGGTGAGGGTCAGGCTGGTCCAGCTGAAGATCGACATCCCCTTGAAGGAGTGGGCTCGCGTCCGCCAGTCGATGGCGTTCTCCGGATTGACGACGTTGCGGGCCCGATCCCTCGGGACGTTGTGCTCCCAGATCATGACCAGCCGGTCCGGCTCGGCGTACGGCAGGGGGCGGAGGAGCACGCCATCGATCACACTGAAGACCGCCGTGTTGGCCCCGATCCCGATGGCAATGGTCAGGACGGTGACGACGGTGAACCCGGGAGTGCGGAGCAGGCCGCGGAGCGCGTAGCGGAGATCCTGCCCCAACCCCGCGAGGCGCTCCTTGCGCTCGGCCAGCCGCGCCCGGCGTCTCGCGATGGCCACGCACGCATCCCGCGCCGCGCCCTGGTCCCCCATGCGCTGCCGGGCCCGGCGCGCGGCTTCGGCCGGCTCGATGCCCTGCGCCACGAGGTCCTCCACCAGCCGGTCGAAGTGGAAGTCCAACTCGTCGTCCACGTCACTGGCGGGATCCCGATGCACCAGATTCCGGTAACGCCGCCAGAGCGGCTCGCGGAAGCTCATGTCAGGCTCGGCTGGGCACGGGATTGGCCGGGGCCTCCAACGCCGCGAACACCGCCCGAGCCGAGCGGATCCAGCTCGCCGTCTCGGTCTGGAGGCGCTTCCGACCGGCGGCGGTCAACCGGTAGAACTTGGCCCGCCGGTTGTTCTCCGACGTGCCCCACTCCGCCTCGATCCAGCCACGTTCCTCCAGGCGATAGAGGGCTGGGTAGAGCGTCCCCTCCTCAATGCTGAGGGCCTCGCGGGTCGCCCGCTCGATCCACCGGGCGACCCCGTAGCCGTGGGTGGGTCCCCAGCTCAGGGACTTGAGGATCAGGAGATCGAGCGTGCCGCGGAGAATCTCGGCATCGAGGCTGGGCATGCGCATGGCTCCCCTAGGGTTTCTAGGGTTACAAGGATTTGGCCCGACCCCTAGAAAGTCAAGGGGAGAGGGGGGTTCGTCCGA
>DASPUE010000212.1:0-6309 GCA_035623055.1 Gemmatimonadales bacterium | reverse complement strand
TGGCGTCGCTCAGATCGGCTCCGGTGAGATCGGCGCTGACGAACTGGGCCCGCATGACTCCCATCGATTGATTGCCGGGATCGGCGCCGATGTTGGCTCCATTGAGGCGGGCCCCGGCGAGCTGGGCCTTGCGGAGGTAGCCGATGATGCGGGTGTTGCGCAGATCGGCTCCGCGGAGATCGGCCTCCTCGAGGATGGTCGCGAAGAGGCTTGCCCCATGAAGGTCCGCCTGCCGAAGGTCGGCGCGGCGCAAGGTGGAGACATCCATGTTGGCGCCGACGAAGGTGGCCCCGTGGGCGACGGCGTCGGTGAGATCACAGGAGAAGAGATTGGTGCTGTCCAGGCGGGCACCGGCAAGATTGGCATGGGTGAAGCTGGCTTTCCGGAAGTCGATCCCGCGCAGGTCGAGTCCCTGCAGGTCCAGGCCACTCAGGTCGGGGACTGTTCCCTCCGCCACGGCCGCGACATAGGCACGAATCTGGGTATTGGTGCGCAGGGAGTCGGCGGGAGGCCGCATCGCGGCGGCACCGGCCTGGGCTCCCATCGTTGGCATGCCACCGGACTCCTGCGCGCTTACTCCGGTGGCCAGGGAAGTGAGAGCCATCGCCAACAGTCGAGGAGCTAGTCGCATCGGTATCCCTCCCCGTCGAGACCCAGTCCGAAAAGTGACACGGGGCCGCGGACGCGCCGCGGCCCCGTCAATGTAGCCCGGGCCAGACGACCTAGCTATCGCCTTTTAGTGCGGGGCGCCCGATGCCGATTTTTCCATCGGCGCGGCCTTTGATGTACTTGTAGATGCGCTCGATCTTGTCCATCTCCAACCCGAGGGCGCACCAGGACGGCATCCCCTTGTCCGGACGCCCGGCGCAGACCGTGGTGATGAACGCTTCTTTGGTCGGGATGGTGCCGTTGTCCTTGAGCGACACCACGAGGGCCGGCGCGAAGGACGTTCCCACGGCGTACTCACCATGACAGCGTGAACAGTTCAGCTCGAACTGCTTCCATCCCTGATAGGTATCGCCGTCCAGAGTATCGCGGGGGGCGGGGTGCCATTCATCGTGCACCTCCTGCGCCATAGCCGACCCCGTACCCAGCAGCAGGGCCGCGGCGATCATCATCCACGTCTTCATTGCCGTCCGAAGTCCTTTCTCACGAGGTGGAGCCGGGCCTCCAATCGGGGCCCGGCCACGGTATGGCGCTTATTGGCCTGGGCCCGCGGGGCTCCCTGCCTGGCCGCTATCGGCGGACAAGGGGAGCATCGGGATGCCGTACTGCTCCAGGATGTTGCGGATCGCCGGTCCCTTGGTGTCGAGGAACCGTTGCAGACTGTCGCGGAACTCATGCTCCCGATTCCGGGTCGCGAATCCCATGCTGTACGCGAAGGGAATCCGCGTCAGCGTGTCGTCGGCGACTGGGGTGAGGAGCAGGTCGGCGCCCAGCTGTTTGGTGAAATAGCCCGCGATGGGTCCCCAGACGATCGCAACGTCGATGGTATCAGCGATGATAGCCTTGATGATATCCTCGGGGTGGAACTGGCCGCCGGCGTAGGTCGTCGGATACCCGATCAGGTTGCCGACCACCCCGTGGGCGGAGAGAGCCATGGCGGGGGGTGTGTTCTCGCCATCGGCGGCAAAGAGATGCACGCCGATCCGCATGGTCTTGAGGGCCGGGTCGTCGAGTCCGGTGATCTTGTGGCTGGCGTCCTTCCGCTGGACGATGACGTACGCGGTCCGGTAGTACGGCCGGGTGACGCCGGCCATGTCGAACCCCGTCGGAATCTCCAGCATGACGTCGCAGTACATCCCGTTGAGCATCCGCATCATGCCACGGGGTGCGGCCCACCAGACGTATTCCAGCTTGGAATTCCAGGTCTGGGCGAGCAGCTCCGCGAGCTTGTTCTCGAATCCCTCACCTGCCGTATTGGAGCCGGGGAGATTGTTGGGATCGGCACATACCCGGAGGACGCCAGGCGTCATCGGGGCGGGTCGCTGCGCGGCGAGCGGAGCTGAGGCGAGGAAGATCAGGGCCACCAGCGCCGGGCCGGCGATTGAGCGGGAGAAAGCCATCGGGTCATGCACCCCATGGAGGCGGGGAAGGGCGGTTGCAGCGGACTCCAGGAATCCTGCTTCTCGAACATCCTGCGCCTAGAAGGACGGCACAGGGGCGGGTCAGCGTGACCCCGCCCCTGGCTTGAAACCTATCCGGAATGTCGTGCTGGTTGCAGGGGCGGTGAAGAACCTCCGCCCCTGCCCCGTCTGCGCTTAGAGCGAGAAGACGGTGAGCACGCCACCCTGGGTGGAGAACTGGCCAGCGTCGCCGAAGGCGCCCAGCGCGCCGAGACCCGCCGTCGGGTCCTCAGCGCCGATGCCAGCGGCCACACCGATGCCCGCCCAGCCACCGATGCCCGACAGAACGGCGACATACTGCTTGCCATCGGGACCCTTGTAGGTCATCGGGTTGCCGATGATGCCTGACGGGGTCTTGAACTTCCACAGCAGCTTGCCGGTCTTCTGATCGTCCGCCTTCAGCCAGCCCTCCATGGTGCCATAGAAGACGAGGCCGCCGGCGGTGGTCAGCGCGCCGCCGTAGGCGGCGAGGTTCTCTTTGTTCTCCCACACGACGCTGCCCTTCATCGGATCCCAGGCGATGAACCGGCCACGATGGCCGCCGGGGCCTGGGAACATCCGCACGATCGCGCCGACGTACGGCTGACCGCGGGTGTACTTCACTTCCACGCCCTCATAGTCCATGCAGATGTGGTTCGTGGGGACGTAGAAGAGGCCGGTGATGGGGGAGTACGCCGACGGCTGCTGATCCTTGAAGCCGATGGCGGCCGGGCAGATGCCCTCGCCGTTCTTCTTCGAGGTGGTGCCGTAGCGGGGATCCTTCACCGGGACGCCAGTGGAAACGACGCCCTCGACCGGGGTGCTGGTGCCGGCGTTCTTGGCCCAGTTGATGGGGCCGAAGGCGTTGGCGACGATCACCTTGCCGTTGGTGCGGTCGACAGTGTAGCCGATGCCGTTACGGTCGAAGTGGGCCAGCAGCTTCTGGCCGCCCTTCTCGAACAGCACGTTCTCGTTGACGCCGTCATAGTCCCACTCGTCGTGCGGCGTCATCTGATAGATCCACTTCACCTTCCCCGTCTCCGGGTTGCGGGCGAAGATGGACATCGACCACTTGTTGTCGCCCGGGCGCTGATCGGGGTTCCAGGTGCCGGGGTTGCCGACGCTGACGTAGAAGAGGTTCAGCTCGGGGTCGTAGGAGTACCAGCCCCAGGTGGTGCCGCCGCCCCGCTTCCACTCATCACCCTGCCAGGTGCTGACGCCGAGGTCCTTGCCCTTGTGGGACGCATAGTTCGCATTGGCGTCGCCATCGAGGAGGACTTCGCTGTCCGGGCCGGTGGAATAACCGGTCCACAGGTGCTTGCCCGTGTTCACATCGAACGCCGACACGCGCCCACGCACGCCGAACTCACCGCCGGAGATACCGGTGATGACGACGTCCTTGATCACGATCGGGGCGACGGTGATCGTCGCGCCATCCTTGTAGGTGACGGCTTCGGTGCCGGCGCCAGAGGTGGCCGGATGCTGCGCGGTCCACAACTCCTTACCGGTCTTCGCGTCGATCGCAACCAGGGTCCCTTGCAGCGCGTTGATGAAGATCTTGCCGCTCGGGTGATACGCCGTGCCACGGTTCACGAGGTCGCAGCAGGCGATCGGAATCGCGTCCGGATTGTTCTTCGGGGTGTACTTCCAGATCTGCGGCGCGCCTTCCTTGGAGAGGTCAAGCGCATACACGATGTTCGGGAACGACGTGTGCACGAACATCACGTTCCCAACCACGAGGGGGTTGCCCTCATGGCCGCGCAGCGTGCCCGTCGAGAACGTCCACGACGCCTTGAGGTTGGCGACGTTGGACGTCGAGATCTGGGCCAGCGGGCTGAAGCGCTGGAGGCTGTAGTCCCGCCCAGGCATCTGCCAGTCGCCTTCCGGAGCGTTACGCGTCCACGCCCCCGAACGCGCCTGGGCGTGGGCCGAAACCGCGAGCAACGACATGCCCGCGACCAGCCCGCCAGACAACATCCTGCGGGTAATACGGTTCATAGATGACCTCATGATGAAGGGTGACAGCAACCCTTCCGGGCTGCTGACGGCGCGGGGCCTTCCGGGATGCTCGCGCCGGCGTTCGCGAGCGAGATCTCGGTGGTTCCCCGAGACGCGGTACTGCAACAACAACCTCCTTGAAACACCAACGGCCATCCGGGGATTACGCCGGACGGCCGTGCACTGCCTCTTGGATTGCCCACCGATTCTTCAACGTCTCATTCTGAAACATCGTGCTATTATTCCCCACCGAATTGGTCCACCACCAGCACACTCGAATTCCCTTCCCATGCTGATGGGAACGGGCACGCCAAGGCCAGGCGGAGGTGACGCTGGTAGGAGAAGCTCCCACGGGCAGTCCTCACATCAAGCACTACACCTGTCCCCGGAGGATCCGGGGTTCGGTGAGGTCGTTGTGTAGTTGTTGGAAACGGGCTTGTTATCAATCGAGAGAGGGGATCCTCGACTGTTGCGGCCCCACCGATCACGCTGGTAGTACCGTCCATCCGAGAAAGAGTTCCCGATGGGACCCCCCCGGACGGTGGAGGGCCAGTATACAGCCCACTGAATTTCCTGTCAATCAGGCATCCCCGGCGGGGGCCCGGGCCGCAGGGGCTAGGGGCCGACCTGCCCCCATTGACTGCTCACCAGCGCACCCCGTGACGCAAACGGGGTCTCCAACACCGACCCGCGACCCCCCAGATGCGCCCGGACCCGCTGGGCAAGATCCCGGGCCGCATCCTGGTGGGGGGCCAGCCCGTAGACCGTGGGTCCCCACGAACTCTGGCCCACCCCGAGGGCCCCGAACTCCGCCAGCCGGTCCACCAGATCCCGGCTCGGCCCGGGCGCGAAGGCGCCGCCCTGTGCCGCGGCAAACCATCCCCCCGTGATCCGCTGGATTTCAGTGAGGGCGGCCCCGAAGGACACCAGGTCGGCGTCCGCGAGTGCCGGCAGCAGCTGCATCAGTACCAGGTGAGCCACCCGCTCAACCTCCCGCTCCTCCGGAAGCGGCAGTTGCCGAAAGGCCTCGGCTTCAGCCATACCGGAAAGGCCGGGTGCGCCCTCGGGGATGACCACGACGCAGCGCCAGGCCGCAGGCATGGGGAGCCGGGAAATAAGCGGGGCAACGGCCTCGGTCCCGGGGCGCCGCCCTCCCTCGAGCACGAAGCCACCTAGTGCGAAGGTCCAGGTTCCGATGGCGGAGCGCTGTCCACGGCCGACGTGGCGGGCGAGGGTGAGTGGATCCGGCGGCTGATCGTAGAGTTCGGCGAGCGCCCGGGCCACCGTCAGGGCGAGCTGGGTACCGGAGCCCAGGCCTGCGTGGGCGGGGATGGTGCGAAGGACCTTGAGGTGTGCGCCTCCCGCGACACCCGCCGAGGCGAGGTAACGCTGGGCAAACTCTTGGGCCCGGCCCGCGTCGGGCCCTTCGACCGTCACCTGCTCCTCGGGGGTCGCCTCCAGCAAGACCGATGGTGTGGGCACGGCCGCCCCAATGCCGCCGAATCGCCTTCCCCGATGACCTCGCAGGTCCAGGATCCCGAAGTGGAGGCGTGCCGGGGCCTCGACCGTCACCCGCGTGGGCCCGCGCGGGTGCGGGCTCATGCGGCGGGTGCGCCCTCGAGCTTGCGGTTCACGTAGGCCGTGAGCAGCGCCATGGCCTCCGCCTCCCTCGGCCCAGCGGTCTTGTCCACGATGACCTGCAGGCGTTCGAACTCCGCTCGGACCTGGTCCGCGGGGATCAGGTGGGTACGGGTCGAGATGATGGCGGCCTCGAGCACCGCGTGGCGGGCGCGGTTGAAGCCCAGGAATTCCCGGCGGACTCCCCGATGCACCACCCGCGTGACGATGCGCGATCGGGGCGGCGTCGGATCCGCCGACACCACCTCCACCTCTCGCCAGCTGCAGGCCGCGTCGATGACCACGCCCCGGACCACCGCTGCGGGGGAGGAGGCGAACACTCCGGTTCCCGTCACGCCCTGGGCGAAAAGCATGACGTCGTCGGTGAGGTTGATGACGGCCTGGCCGGTGGCCGTGAGGTTGCGGAAGGTGGTGGTATCGACGAACGGCTTGATGACGATGATGTCTTCGCCCCACTCGACGCCCATCGGGGCGTAGTTCGGCGTTCCGGCGGCGTCGAGGGTGGTGAGAATCGACTCGATGATCATGGAGGCCAATCTGGCCCCATGCGGGAGGAAGGCGCTAGGGG
>DASPUE010000211.1:0-5475 GCA_035623055.1 Gemmatimonadales bacterium | reverse complement strand
AACATGGGAGTGCGGGCCACCCTGGTGACCTCGCTCACCCAGGGCGAACAGCTCTGGGGCCTTATCGCCTGCCATCACTACTCCCCGCGGCGCCTCCCCTACGAGGTTCGCGCGGCCTGCGGCATTCTGTCGGAGCTGGTGTCCACTCGGCTCTCCGCTCTCGCCAGTCTGGCGCTGGCGCAGACCAAGCTCCTGGTGCGGCGGCTGGAGCAGCAGGTGGTGGAGTCACTGGCATCCACCGGCGACTGGCGGAACGCACTGTTCAGCTCTCCAAAACTGTTGCTCCAGGCGGTGGATGCCTCGGGCGCAGCATTGGTGCATGAGGGAGAGCTGCTGACGGCTGGAGAGGTCCCGTCGTCGGGGGACATCCGCGCGATCGTGCGCTGGCTGGGCGAGCAGTGCGCGGCCGAGCCGATCGTCGCGACCCACGCCCTGACCCGAGTGTCCAACCGCTTTCACGAACTTCTGGATTCGGCCGCCGGGATCCTCGCCGTACGGCTGTCGGGTCGGGATCGGGACTACCTGCTCTGGTTCAGGCCGGAGCAGATCCAGACCGCGCGATGGGGCGGGGATCCGTCCAAGCCGATCGACATGGAAGATCCGAACCGGCTGTCACCGCGGCGGTCGTTCGCCGTGTGGACCGAGGTGACCCGGGAGACCTGCCGCCCCTGGTCGGATCGTGATACCAGCACCGCGCGCGCCATTCGGTCTTCGCTGGTCGACATGGTCCAGCAGGTCCAGGCCGTCCGGGTTCTCATCGCGCAGGATCAGCTGCAGCGGGTGGTGCAGGCGGTGCAGCTCGCGCCAGAGCCGACCGTGATCTTGAATGGCGTGGGGCAGCTGCTGGTGGTGAATCGGGCCTTCCGCGAGCTGGTCGGCCCCACCCCGGTGGAGCTGTCGTCAGCGGAGGATCTCCCTCGACTCTTTCGCAATGAAGCGCAGGCGCTCGCGATGCTCACGGCGATTCGCGGCGAGCGCCGGTTGTGGGTCGGGGAGTTGATGCTCAAGCCGGAGTCGGGTCCCGACATTCCGCTCGCCATCCGCGCCGAACCGGTGCCAGGCGATCATGGGCACGATATGGGGTATGTGATCTTCGGATCGGATCAGCGGGCCCGGCACGACGCCGAGGCCGCACGTCGCCGGGTGCAGGACGTCCTGCTCGAGGCGCGCCGTCGCAGCCGGTCGGTCGAGGTCGGCGCCGACACGGCGCGCAGCTTTGGGGAGATGATCGAGGCTATTCTGAGCACGGCCCGGCGCTCGCTCACCGAAATCAGTGGTGAGTCCGGAGCCACCCCGCTGCCGGCCGCCATGGCCAACGTCGAAGCGCTGACCCGTCGGGCCGCCGCCCTGGCACTCCAGCTCGAGGGCTACGCCGCGTCCCGGCGGCGCGCCGGAGATCCCACCTAGTCCAGGGCCTCGAAGAGCCGCGCGTTCAGGTCGAACGCACGCAGCGCCTCCGCCACGATCTCATCCTGCTGGGCCTCCGCAAGCGGTAAGGCATCGAGTGCCGCGCGGTACCCCTCCTTGAATTCAGTTGGATCGGGGATGCCGGGGAACTCGTAGAAGGCCGTCGCCCTGGCGCCCTCGGGCCCGAGTTGTTCCTGGATCAGGCGCTTGAGAATCTGCCCGCCGGAGAGGTCCCCCAGATAGCGCGTGTAGCTGTGGGCCACCAGCAGCCAAGGCGCTGCCTCGGCCGCCTCGATCCGCTCCGCGTACTCGATCGCCGGGGGGACCGTACCAACCGAGCCCGACCAGTCCGGACCGGCCAACGTGGCGAGATCCTGCGTCAGGGCCGGGACCCGGAAGAGGGCCTCGTGATGGATGGGCCGGACTGCGGGATGCCCTTGGTGACGACGCAGCCCAGCTTCGAGTGCGGTGTAGACCGGCAGCAGGTTGGCGAGAAGCGCGATATAAGCGCTCCGCTCCATGCGGCGCGCGAGCAACGCGCGCATGATGCCGCTTCGCTCGGCGCGACTATGGGCTTCCTTGGTCTCCCGGCGCAGCCGGGTCGAGAGTGTATCAGCCATGGTGTCCGTGGGATGGAAGTGCCTGACGAGCATAGAGGGGCCAGCCTCGCGGGGCAAGACGGTGGTGGTCCCCTACTGCGCCGCCAGCCGCGTCGGCTCGCTGATCGTTCCCGCCGCGATATGGCCCAGCAACCCGGGCAGCGTCGCCTCGGCCAGCCCGATGGTCTCGTTCACGTTGAGGGTTCCGTTGACGATCTGGGCCGAGTTGACCACGAACACGTTGGGAATCGAGGTAGTGACCGGAGGGGCCAGCTCGGTAGAGTAGTCCAAGGTTGAAACCGCCAGCATCTCGCGCACCCGGGAGATCTGGCAGGTTGCTACGTCGTCGCCGCGGAAGCCCGGATAGATCCTGGCCAGCGCCGCGAGGAACTCCTGTTCAATGGAAGAATCCTCCCGCTCCCAGAATCGATCCTCCTGGGTGACGTAGCGCGGCAAGTAGACCAGACTCTGTCCGCCGAATGTCGCGCGGTCTACCAGGGACGTCATCTCCACCACACCGGTGAAGGGCACCCAGCCCTCGGTAATGTTGGTGACGTAGTACGGCGCGAGGGGGCGCTTGAGCAGCAGCGTCGCGCACACAATGCCCTGATACCGCACCCGCCGGAGCCGTTCCCGCTCAGCCGCGGTCAGCTGGGCGCAGAGTGCGGCGATCTGCCCGCAGGTGAGCGTAAGCACTACGGCGTCGAACTCCTGCCGCTCCCCACCCTCCAGCTCCACGACTGCGCCGGAGCCTTGAGCCCGCACCTCCGTCACCCGAGCACCGCTCCGCACCCTGATTCCCTCGGCGCTCAGCCGCTCCTCGAGGCGAGTCACGATGGTGGCATAGCCCCCTTCGACATATCCGAACAACTCCCGTTTGACCGGGGTCTGCCTGGCGCCATACAGCCGGGCGATGGTCGCCCAGATGAAGGCCGCGCTCGCCAGCTCGGCGTTGGCGCCCAGTTTGGCCCGGAGAAGCGGCAGCCAGATTCGCTCTACCGCCCGCCGCCCCGACCAGCGGCGCAACCAGTCCACCGCCAGGATCTTCTCGAGCGGTCTCCAGTCCCGCACCCGCGAGGCACGCAGGATCGTGGCCGCGAGGCGCAGCTTGTCGAGCGGCGAGAGGGCGGGGAACCGGATGAAGTCGAGGGTCGAGGAAAGTGAGATGAGCCGGCCATCGGTGTAGAAGCCGGTACGGACCGCTCGCCAGCGAACTCGGTCTGCGAGGCTCAACTCCTCGAGCAGCGCCAGCAAGTGGGAGTCGGTCGGCAGGATGACATGATAGAACCGATCCCAGGTGTACCCACCGAATGACGCCGGGGCGGCGAGTCCTCCGGTTCGCGGCGCCCCTTCGAGGATCGTGACCGTTGCGCCACCGGCACGCAGTCCGCGGGCCAGCGTCATCCCCAGCATCCCGCCGCCGATGACGGCGACGTTAGTGTGTCGGAGAAGCATCCGGCGGTTCCGGGGTCCGTAACGGCCGGACCGTCCCCGAACCACCGCGAAGGCGGAGCGCGATCAGCTTCGCCATGAGCGTCAGGTGACCGACGGCGGTCCGGATCACCTTCATTTTGGAGTGGCCGAGGAGCCGCGCCTCGAGCGTCGCGGGATATTCGACGATCCGGCCGCCGGCTTGCTCCAGTCGGCCAAGCATCTCGACTACTCCGATGAATCCACCGCGGCGGATCCGGATATCGGCCATGACGCTCCGGCGGTAGACCCGGAAGCAGCTGGTGTAGGTGTAGAGCTGATGCCGGAAGATCCTCCGATAAAGGCCAGATGCGATGCCCGACAGCGCCAGCCGCCAGGCGGGTACGTTCCGGACGATGCCATCCGGGTGATACGGTGAAGCGGTCACCACGTCCACGCCATCGGTGAGGAGTGGCAGCATCGCGCTCAGCTCGTGCGGGTCGTAGGTGCAGTCACAGTCGATCGAGCAGACGATCGGGGTCCGCGCGTGGCGAATCCCGGTGAGAATCGCCGCTGCTACTCCGCGGTTCGCCGGCTGCCGGTAGCACTCGGTCTGGTCGTCGTTGGCGAACAGTGTGTGCATCACGTCCCAAGTGCCATCCACGCTGGCGTCGTCCACCAGGATGACGTGCACATCGTACCGCTCCGCCAGCGAGGCCCGCACGCTCTTGAGGGTATTGGCGAGGTAGGGGAGGCTCGCCGCCTCGTTGTAGCAGGGGACCACGATCGTGACCCCAGGGCGGGGCGCGGCGCCCGCCGCGGCCGCGGGGCTGGTGGCCACCGCGGTGCGCACCAGGCTCGGTAGCGTCGCGCGGGGAGCGAGAGGCAGCCCCAGATGTTCGGCGATGCCGGTGAACCGATAGTGCGCGAGATAGTGCGCCAGGATCCCCGGCATCCGCTCGAGATTGCGGTACTGCCGGAGCTGCTGATGAAATGGGGCCCCGGTGAACTTCGGTTGGGCGGGATCCAGCTCCCATGTATGGAAGTACATCACGTAGGGCGAGGAATAATCGCGATCCCAGCGGGCCACCGCGCGACGCACCAGCCAGTGCGGCCACTGCCGGAAGTAGTTACCTCCGGCGATCGGAATGTCGAGGCCGAGGACCCTGGCGCTCGAGAAGGGCACTTCCCAAAATCCCTGACCGTCGAACTCGATCCGCTGGATGAACCGTCGCGAGGGCTCGCGGACCCAGTCCCGGAGGATTGGTTTGATGCTGGAGTCGTAGGCGAAACCCAGCTCGCTCAGGGAGCGGAGCGCCCAGAGGTCGGCAGGCTTGAGCCATCCCTCGGCCACCCGGTAGCCCAGGAGCCGCTGTCCCGAGGCGCGCTCGAGCGCTTCCCGCGCGCGCTCCACGTCCTCGCGGAAGGAGGCGGGATTGAATTCGCGGAAGGCGCGGTGGTAGTACCCCCGAGTCGCGATCTCATGGCCCCGATCCACGATCTTGCGGATCAGCTCCGGCGCGGCATCCGCCACCCACCCCAAAGCGAAAAACGTGGCCTTGGCACCGAACTGATCGAGCAGGTCCAGCGCCCGCAGGGTTCCAATCTCCAACCGGGTCTCGAACCGGTACCAATTGCCTCGGCTCACCAGCCGCTTGAACGGGCCGGTGTGGTAGTAGTCCTCGAGGGCGATTGTGAGAATGTGACGTTTGGCGGCGGGACCGGTATTACTAGAGGCCTCGTCGCCGGTGGCGCGACGGGCAGGAGGGAAGGGGTTCGGCTCGCTCTGCGATACGCTCAAGCCATGGGACCGGGGCAGACGTGGCCAGCGGGACGCGGTGCTGGGTTCAATATAGGGAGGGGGAGGCGGAGAAGGCGGAGAAGGCGGAAAGGGCGGAAATGGCGGACAGGGCGGAAAGGCGGATCCCGCTTACCGCTCACCTCTACCCCGCTCACCGCACCATCCCCCTCGGTCCCCCCTTCCGCGCCCCCGTCCCCGCCTGTATGCTAGCCAATTCATGAATGTTGGTGGGACGGTGGGACGATGGACAAGTCGGTA
>DASPUE010000210.1:0-2766 GCA_035623055.1 Gemmatimonadales bacterium | reverse complement strand
CGCTCCGACGGCGGGACCCGGATGACCGAGACCGGGATGAGCCTGGGGACCCCGCACTACATGAGTCCGGAGCAGGCGATGGGGGAGCGGGAGATCACGGCCAAGAGCGACGTGTACGCGCTGGGCTGTGTGACCTACGAGATGCTCGCGGGAGAGCCGCCGTTCACCGGGCCGACCGCCCAGGCCATCGTAGCCAAGGTGATGACGGCGGAGCCGGCCTCGCTCACCGGACAACGCCGCACCGTGCCGCCGCATGTCGAGGCCGCCGTGCTCACGGCCCTGGAAAAACTGCCCGCGGACCGCTTCGCCACCGCGGCGGAATTCGCCGACGCGCTGAACGGCGGCAGGCCCGCGGTCACCAGCGTGCGGGCGGCACGGGCCGAGGCGGCGAACGCGCTACCCTGGCGCCGGCTCAGCATGATCCTCGGTGGTGTCTCACTCGCACTGCTCGCAGTGGCTGCGTGGGCGCTCCGCGCTCGATCACCCAACGGACCCCGGGTGTTCGATGCGGCCCTCCCCGAAGGCGGGGCAATGACCTTCGCGGCCACGACGGCGCGGACCGCCTACGGCACGCCCCTCCGCAACCTGTCGATCTCCCAGGCGGGAGACTTTGCCGTCTACGCCGCCCAAATAGGAGACTCGACCCAACTGTGGTATCGCAGCCTCCGGGATGATGCGGCCCATCCGATCCCCGGAACTCGGGGCGGCACCGCCCCACGGATCTCTCCCGATGGCAGCCGCGTCGCTTACGACCTCGGCGGCCAGATCATGGTCATTCCCCTGGCCGGCGGTGAACCCAGGCGCCTGCTCGATGGACAGAGCCCCATGTTCTTCGAGTGGATCTCCCGCACCACCGTGCTGGTGAACGATCTCGATGGCAACCGGCTGAGCTGGCTCGACCCGGAGGCCGGCCAGCCGCGGAGTCTCGCTATCGTCCGGTGCGGCTTCGGCGTATGGATCGCCGAGGACAAGCAGGCCCTGTGCGGCCTCAACGGGACCTCTTTCGTGCTGGACCCGGAGACGGGCCATCATTGGGCGGTTCGGGCCTCACGGCCGGACGGCACCGTCGGTGGTCCCCTCAACGGCTCAGCGTTCCGGTTGGTGGAGGGACGCTACCTGGTCTATGTCTCGCCCGACGGCGACCTGCGGGCGGCACCCTACGACCGCAAGCAGCACCTCGCGGGCCGCTCGGTGACGCTCGTCAATGGGGTGCGTCGGGAAGGAGCAGGCGATGCTCAATTCGATCTCTCCGCCGACGGGACCCTGGTGTACGCGCCTGGCGCCGACGCCGCTGTCGGGCGGCTGGTCCGCCTGACCAGAGGAGGGACTCCCGTTTCGCTTCCCGTGGATCCCGCCGCCTTCCAGCGCTTCGACCTGAGCCGTGACGGAAGGTGGCTGGCCGCGGTGGTGCAGGCCGCCAACGGGCAGGAGCTGCGCGTCTACGATCTGCGCAATGGGCAGCGGGTCACCTGGCTCCGCGCCGAGCTGATCCGGCACCCGCTGTGGACTCCCGACGGGAGCCGGCTGATCATTGGGGTGCGTGACTCGACGCGATGGTCCATCCTGTCAGGCGCTCCCAACTCTGGCGCAGCGCCTGACACGGTCGCCACCTTTGTGAATGTCCCTATCAGCCCAGACCCGGTCGACATCCAGGCTGGCAATCTGGCCATCGCCGAGGATTGGACTGGGTTCATCGCGATGCGGTTCGACCCGTCGGTCTCCCATACCCGGTTCGACACCCTGACGGACGAGGCGTTTTTCCCATCGCTCTCACCGGATGGCAAGCGCCTCCTTTATGAGAGCTCCGACGAGAAGCGGATCCTGGTCACCTCGTACCCCGTTGCCGGACGCCGCTGGCAGGTGTCGTCGGATGGAGTTGAGCCGCTGTGGCTCTCGAGCACCGAGGTCCTCTACCGCTCGGGGGTCTCCTGGTATCAGGTGCAGCTCAATCCTGCGACCGGCGAGCCGGTGGGCGCACCGTCCTTCTGGGGTCGCGATCCCCGCTTCACCGACACGCCGGGCTGGTCCAACCGGCCGTCCCATGATGGCGGGATCATCTACCTCCAGGGTCCCGCGCAGGTCAGCACCAGCTACCTCCGGGTGATCCCCAACTGGGTTCGGCAGATGAAGGCCGCCGTCGATGGGGCGAACCGGTGACGAGCGGAATCGACCGCCTCGCCACCGCGCTTGCGGACCGCTATCGCGTCGAACGGGAGCTGGGGCAGGGCGGCATGGCCACCGTGTACCTCGCCGAGGATCTCAAGCATCAGCGCAAGGTGGCGATCAAGGTCCTGCGCCCGGAGCTGGCTCACGCGCTCGGGCCCGAGCGCTTTCTCCGCGAGATCTCGACCACGGCCGCCCTGCACCACCCGCACATTCTCCCCTTGTACGACTCCGGGCAGGCCGAGGGCTTCCTTTACTATGTCATGCCGTTGGTGGATGGGGAGTCGCTGCGCGACCGGCTGCAGCGGGAGAAACAGCTTCCCCTGGCCGACGCGTTCCGGATCGCGCGGGAAGTGGCCGACGCCCTGGGCTACGCCCATGGCCGGGGAGTGATCCACCGCGACATCAAGCCGGAAAACATCCTGCTCGAGAGCGGTCACGCCCTGGTGGCGGACTTCGGCATCGCGCGGGCCATCACCGCCGCTGGCGGAGACACCCTGACCGAGACGGGGATCACGGTCGGGACGCCGACGTACATGAGCCCGGAGCAGGCGGCCGGCAACCGGGATCTCGACGGGCGGAGCGATCAGTACAGTCTTGGCT
>DASPUE010000209.1:0-4713 GCA_035623055.1 Gemmatimonadales bacterium | reverse complement strand
CGAGCTCAAGACCCCGCTGACCTCGATCTCCGGCTATGCAGAAACGTTGGTAAACGACGCCGCGGACGCGGAGACCACACGCCGGTTCCTGACGGTCATTCTCGGCAATGCCCGACGCATGCAGCGGCTGGTGGACGATCTGCTCGACCTCTCCCGCATCGAAGCCGGCCACTGGCAGCCGGCGCCCGAGCGACTCGACCCGGGCGTGGTGGCGCGGGAAGCCTGGACCCTTCTGGCGGAGCGCGCCGCTCACCGGCAGGTCACCTTCGGGACCACCATTCGTCCGGAGGCGGCGGTGGTGTACGCCGATCAGGACGCGCTGCGCCAGATCCTGAGCAATCTGTTCGACAACGCGCTCCGCTACACTCCGCCCGGCGGCAGTATCACCCTCGAGGCTGGGCGCGAAGATGGCGGGGTGTCCCTCAAGGTCCGCGACACCGGCAGCGGGATCACTCGCGAGCACCTGCCCCGGATCTTCGAGCGGTTCTACCGCGCCGACCCCGGCCGCTCCCGCGAAGAAGGCGGCACCGGACTGGGCCTTTCGATCGTCAAGCACCTGGTGGAAGCGCACGGGGGCCGGGTGAACGCCGCCAGCGAGATCGGCAAGGGGACGGAGATCGCCGTGTGGTTCCCCGACGCCCCCGAAACCTGATTGTGACGCCGGCGCGGCCGGCCCGTGATGGCGCAGAGCGATCCTTTCCTCCCAAGAGGACGAGGAGGATCACCTGCGGACGATGCTGCACCGGGTCACGGCCCGCGATCACCGATGGATGGACGCCTTGGCGCGGCGTGAGGCGCCCCCGTGGATGGACCGGGTACTTCGAGCTGTCACCCACGGCGGCGACGCGACGATCACCATCGGACTGACCCTGCTCCTGCTCGCCTTCCCGGGTACTCGCCACCTCGGCTGTGTTGCCGGAGTGGCGAATCTCTTTTCCCACCTGCTGGTGCAGGCGCTCAAGCGGACCGTGGTGCGTCCCCGGCCGACGGCGATGCTGCCGCACGTCACCGCGCTCGCCAATATCCCCGACCACTTCTCCTTCCCGTCAGGTCACGCCTGCGCCTCGATGGCGCTTGCGATGGCGACGGTGCTCATCACCCCCGCGGCCGGGACGCTGGCCCTGCTACTGGCCTTTCTGATCGGCGCCTCGCGGGTATACCTGCGGGTGCACTATGTAACCGACGTCGTCGTTGGCCAGGCGCTGGGAGCCGCGACCGCGGTCGTGGTGTACGTGACCCTGGCATAGGCAGCCTCCAGTTCATCCAGCTCCCTTGCCCAGTCCCGTCCTACCGCGAACGACCGCGCCGCTTCCCGCATCGCCCCTCGCTGTTCGCCGTCTTCCGCCAGCTCCACGATCCGTGCGGCAAAACCCTCCGCATCCCCGGCCGGTACCAGAAATCCGGTCAGGCCATGACGCACATTCTCGGGAATGCCGCCGGCGTCCGCGCCGATGACCGGCACGCCGGACGCCATCGCCTCGAGCGCCACCAGCCCGCAAGTCTCGGTCGGCGACGGGAAGACGAAGATGTCGGCGTCGGCGTACAGATCGGCCAGCGTGGCGCGGTCGAGGAAACCCAGGTGCGTGGCATAGGGAAGCGCGGCGCGCACCCAGGCCGCACGCGGACCGTCCCCCGCTACACAAAAGGCCGCGCGATCACCCAGACGCTCTCGCGCACTGTCGAATCCCTTCACCAGAGTGTCGACGTCCTTCTCCACCGCGAGCCTTCCTACGTGCAGCACCAAGAGGCGATCCGCTATGCCGAGCGCCTAGCGGCGGGCCTCGTCGCGCCGCTCGGGGCGGAACCACCGGCTGTCGACGCCCCGCCCCCACACTGTGGCACGAGGGAGGCCCATTGCACGCAATTCCGCCTGGGTAACCGCGCTCGGCGTCTGGGTCATCGCAGCCGCACGGTGGAACCGCCGCAACCAAGCCTGGGTAGGGCCGACGGCCAACCGGCCGAGGTACCGGGCGGCGTAGCGCGGGAAGTCAGTGTGGAAGGAGGACACCAGGGGCAATCCCCGGCGGATGGCGTAGGAACGTCCGAACGCTCCGATCGGCCCTTCGGTAACCACGTGGACCAGATCGGGACTGAACTCATCGAAGGTCTTCGCGAGGCCGCGCCCCCATGGCCACGAGAGCCGAACCTGGGAATACCCGGGGCAAGGAATCGCGCCCAAGCGGCGGACCGCAGATTCGTCCCGACTCGGCGACCCGTACGATGGCGCCGTGACGAAGACCGAGTGCCCGCGGCTTCGCAGCCCGTCCCGCATAGTGGCGAGAACGGTGGTGACGCCATTCACCTCGGGAAGGAAGGTGTCCGTGCAGAAGAGTACGCGCATAGCAACAGTCTGGCCGCGGGCCGTCGCGGAATGGCTACGGCGAGGTCACGATCACACAACCACTTCGCGCGCCTTCTCAAGTCCGACGCGCAAGGCGTGCCGGCATCGGGACTTGAACATGACCTGACGGTGACATTTGAGGGCAACTCTAAGAGAGCGGGAACCCATCCTTCAAGGAGCATCAGTGTCGGGACCGTTTCGAAAAATTGTTCTAGTAGTGGTTGACGGACTTCGGCCTGACGCGATCACGGCCGAGGAGATGCCGGCGCTCAAGGCCATGATCGCGAACGGATGGCACGCCCCCAGCGCGCGCACGGTGCGCCCCAGCGTGACTGTGGCCGCCCTCACCTCCCTCGGCTGCGGAGTCGCGCCCGCGACGCATGGCCTCACCGAAGGCCGATTCCGTGAGCTCCCCCGCCTCTCGATGCTCAATCCCCTTCCCGCCGAACTGCGGCGCCTGGGCGTGGAGACCAGCGTCGTGACTCCCGAGCTCCCTGGTGCGGCGCGGTGGCTGGCTGGAGCCCTGCTCCGGCTTGCGGGCGTCACCAGGCTGATCGCCACCAGCTCCGCTCCGGCGAAGCTGGTGGAGGCGGGGATGGAACGAGTTGCCGGGAACCGGAAACGGGAGCTGGTCGTCATCTACCTCAATGATGCCGATATCGCCGGTCACGCCTGGGGATGGATGTCCGGCGCCTACCTACAGGCCGTCCGGACCATCGACCGGGCTCTGGCACGCATCCTGCCCATTACGACCGACCAGGAAGCGCTGGTCGTACTGACGGCGGACCATGGCGGGGGCGGGGTGATCGGCAACGATCACGACCACCCGCACCCGGTGAACGAAACGATCCCCATCGCCATGCTGGGCGGACGGGTCGCGCCGGGAGTGGTCGCCAGCGAGAACGTCCGACTGCTCGACATTCCCCCGACGGTGCTACATGGCTTCGGTGGCACCGCTCCAGCCGGCTACGAAGGCCGGGTGATTCACGAAGCCTTTGCCACGGAGTTGGTGTGGGCTTGAAGCGCAGAGTTCCCCAGGCGGTGGCGCCCAGCGAGGTGCCGTCCGCGTCGCCCCAACGGATGCCGACTGGTCCTATCGCCACGCCGGTCTATTTCGGTGAGGACGACATCTTCCGCGACCCCTTCGCCGATCTGACGCCCAGCAGCCGCTGATCGCCGCATTGAAGCCCCGTCGTCGCTGATCCCCCGCGTCAGGCGGGGCTGATTCCCTCCGCGTTACAAGTCCGTTACCCCAACCGATGCTCCTCGTGACGGCGAACGGCGTTCGTATCGCCCGTTCCCGTTGGCTCCGTGGCTGTATCCGGCCACGCTAACTCCAGCCTCTCGAGGCTCGCATGAAACTGCCCGTCCGTTCCTCACTGCTGGCCGTCGCGTTCGCGCTTGCCGGAGTTGCGACTGCCACCGCCCAGGCCCCAACGGTCACGCTCAGTGGGGTCGCGTACCTGCAGTACCTCTACCAGCTCAACAGTGACTCCGCCCTCGTCCCCAGCGGGCACCAGAACAACTTCGACGTGACCCGGGCCTACGTGAACGCCATTGGCAAGTTCGGCGGCGGGCTGATGACCCGGATCACCCTCGACGTCGACGGGCGCAAGGCGGCCGCCAACCAGCTGACCTATCGACTCAAGTACGCCTATGCGGCGTGGACCCCGGAAAACAGCGCCTTGACCTTCAAGCTGGGCGAGATCCACACCCCGTGGCTCGACTGGGAAGAGGCGCTGTGGGACTACCGCATGCAGGGCACGATGGCCTTCGAGCGCGGCGGCTACCTCTCGTCCTCCGACTTCGGCGCCGGCATCGATGGCAACTGGGGCTATGACCGGGTGAACATGCAGATCGGCGTGTACAACGGCGAGAACTACAACAACGCCCCCGGCGATCAGCGCAAGGACTACGAAGGCCGGGTCTCGGTCAAGCTGCTCAACAGCGACCAGGCGGGACGGGTTGGCGGCCTGCGGATCACGGGGTACGCGCAGTACGGCAAGCCCACCAGCGGCGGCCAGCGCGAGCGCTACCTGGGCATGGTGTCCTACAAGTCGAGGGCGGTGACCCTGGCCGCGGAGTACGGGATCGCCGTCGATAGCGTCAGTGGCGGGACCGTGGACGGGACCGCGGTGACTGCCTCCGCCCACAAGAAGGGGAGTGTGTTCAGCGCGTACGGCGTGATCAACATCCCCAACTCGAAGGTGGGGATCATCGGGCGTGTGGACATCACCGACCCGAACACTGCCAATAACAGCGTCGCCACCAATAACGACCGCCTGACCCGAATCATCGGCGGCGTCTCGTACCAGCTCAACCCGAACCTTCGGCTCCTCGCGAACGTGGACAATGTCACCCGGCAGGGCGGG
>DASPUE010000208.1:0-4888 GCA_035623055.1 Gemmatimonadales bacterium | reverse complement strand
CACTTCGAACTGCGCCTGCGCTGCGACGCGGCCTTCGCGCCGATCGCGGCAAACCGCCGCTTCCTCGAGCTGATCATCACGCCGAGGCCCGCCAACGGGGCGGGCTGCTAGCCGAAGGCGGGTGCCGACCTCATGCCGACGTCACGGTTTCACCAAACGCCTCGACTCCCGCTGGTCCCAACCCTAACTTCATCCGCCATGGATCCACTCTCAGATCTGCTCAGGGTGGTCCGCCTGGACGGCGCGTTCTTCTTCCCGGTCGAGGCGGCGGGGCCGTGGAGTGTCGAGAATGCCCCCGCGCGGGATCTTTCGCCCCGCATCCTGCCCAACGCGGAACACCTCATCTCCTACCACATCCTCACCGACGGCCGCTGCTACGGGCGGCTGGCCGGCGAGGAAGAGGTGGAGCTGGTCGCGGGTGACGTGATCGTCTTTCCCCAGGGGGATGGACACATCATGTCGAGCGAGCGAGGTCTCAAGACGAGCGGTACAATCAACATCCATGCACCCGCGCGGTATCCGGGCACGGTGGTTATCGGTGACCCGACCCGTCGCGATACCTCCTTTATCTGCGGTTTCCTGGGCTGCGACCGGCGCCCCTTCAACCCGCTCCTCGCCGCACTGCCGCGACTGATGCATGTGCGCGGCGTCTCCAACGCCTGGCTCGGCGGCTCCACCAAGCTGCTCACCGAAGAAGCACGGCTGGGGCGGGCTGGGGCGCAGAGCGTGCTGACGCGGCTCGCGGAGCTGATGTTCATCGAAGTGCTGCGGCGCTATCTCGAAGATCTCCCGCCGGGACAGGCCGGCTGGCTGGCGGGATTGCGGGACGAGGTGGTGGGGCGGGCGCTCGCGCTCATCCACGGACAGCCGGCGCGGGCATGGACGCTCGCCGACCTGGCCAGTGAAACGGCCGCGTCACGCTCCAACCTGGCCAAGCGATTCACCGAGTTTGTGGGTCAGCCGCCGATGCAGTACCTGGCCCATTGGCGCATGCAGGTCGCCGCGAACCTCCTGAGCCAGAGTGGCGCCAAGGTCGCCACGATTGGTGCCGAGGTTGGATACGACTCCGAAGCGGCGTTCAGCCGCGCGTTCAAGAAAGCAACGGGATTCTCCCCCGGTGCCTGGCGAGAGGGGCGCCGCACCAACCAACCGTAGTTTCCCGCCATACCGGCCCGGTTTGGGACGATCGGGCAACTCCGCTGGACTCCTGAGCAAGGACCATCGACCTCGACCCGCGACCGAGCAGAAACTCGGGACGCCTGGTCATTGGTCGAACGGACCTCCCTCCCCAAAATGATTCCGCGAGGCAGCACCACGCAGCGACTCATACCACGGAGGTTGCCATGTCAGCCGAACGCGTACTCCGGAGCAGCGGTCCCTCCCAGGCCGGCACAGCCGCCGCCTGGTCGGAAGACGCACTCACCGCGCGGGCCAGAACCGTCTGGACCTCGGGGGACTTTCTCCCCATCGCCCGGAGCTTTGCGACCGGCGCGGCGGAGTTCACCGACCGGTTGGCGCTCCGCCCCGGAGAGAAGGTGCTGGACGTGGCCTGCGGTACCGGCAACCTGGCCATCCCGGCGGCGCAGGCCGGCGCCGAGGTGACCGGCGTCGACATCGCACCCAACCTGATCGCCCAGGCGCGGCTCGAGGCCATCGCGGCCGGCCGCAAAATCACCTTCGATGTGGGCGACGCCGAAGCGCTGCCCTACGACGACGGCCAATTCGATACCACCGTGACGATGTTCGGCGCGATGTTCGCCTATCGGCCGGCGAAGGCCGCGGCGGAGCTGCTCCGGGTCACGCGGCCTGGCGGACGGATCGTGATGGCCAATTGGACCCCGGAAGGATTCGTCGGGAAGATGCTCCGCGCCCACGCCGCGATCGTGCCGCCGCCCACCGGGATACCGAGTCCGCTGGGTTGGGGTGACGAGCAGACGGTGCGGGCGCGTTTCGGCGAGAAGGTCACCACGGTCATGTGCACTCGGCGGACACTTCAGCTTCGCTTCGCATTCCCGCCCGCCGCGGTGACCGAGCTGTTCGCCACCTGCTACGGACCCACGGTCACGACTCTGCGGGCGACCGATCCCCAGGGCGCCAGCCGGCTCCGGGACGAGCTCACCCGACTGTTCCAGGAGCACAACCTGGCGACCGACGGTACCACGGCGGTGGAGGGGGAGTATCTCAACGTGCTGGTCGAGGTGGCGTGAGGTGGCGCGCTGGGAGACGGTGTGTGAGGCGGGGTGACGGAGGATCTGGGCAAGCGCGGGTGGCGTACTCGCCACCCGCACAGTTACAACCTTGATGAAAGGAGGAGAACGATGAGTCAGCGAAGCGAAGTTCTCGCCAAACGCCTCGAGCAGGGGGCGCAGGCCCTCGCGACCTTCGCGGGCGGCCTCAGCGAATCGGAGTGGCAGGCCCGCGTTCCCAAGGATGGGCGGAAGGTCGGCGTGGTGGTCCATCACGTCGCCACCATGTACCCGCTGGAGATCCAGCTGGCCCAGCTGCTCGCCTCCGGCAAGCCGGTGGAAGGGGTGACCTGGGAGGACGTCCACGCGTTGAACGCCAACCACGCCAAGGAGCATGACGGCGTCACGAAGGAACAGGCGCTGGAGCTGCTCCGCAAGAACAGCGCGGCAGCCGCGACAGCGATCCGGGCGCTGGGTGACGAGGAGCTGGATCGGGCGGCTTCGATTTCGCTCAACGCGGACGCGCCGCTCACCTGCCAGTTCATGCTGGAGGATCACGCGGTTCGGCACAGCTACCATCACCTCGCCAAAATCCGAGGGGCGCTGCAAGCCCGTCCCGCTGCGACCAAGGTCGCCTAACAACACGGCTCGGCGGATGTCAGGATCACGACATCCAGCCGAGCCATCGTGGAGCCCGCAGCCATCCGCCGTGGGCTCGTCTGCTATTGCCGTCCCATCTCCGCGACCCAGATGTCGCTCTCCTGGTCGCCCAGCGTGAAGAAGGCCTGACCTGCCCGTACCCGGAAGCCAAAGCGGTGCCATGGGCGCGTGGGGTCGTCGAAGCGTATGACGACGCGCGGTGTTCCGCTCGAGACCGGCACGGCGATCACCGCTGTCACCCGACCCGAGTCCTCCATGAGATGATAGACCGTCCGGCCATCGGCCGACCACTGGGGGAAGGCCCAGCCGACGGTCGAGAAGGGCGACGGAAGCCGGCGTGCCGGACTGCCGTCGACGGGGATGATGGCCAGTCCGCCGGCACCGCAACCGCAGGCGAGGAAGCGGCCGTCCGGCGACCATGCCGACAGCCCCGCGGGGAGGGTGTCCGATCCCAACACAAAGGGGATTCTGTGCGGCCCGGACCAGGCACCATCCGCGCTGCGGGTGTAGAGATGGAGCTCCGGGTGGGTGGCCCAGTTCGACAGCAGCAGAAGGTGACTGCCGTCGGGTGCCCATTCCGGGGAGCGCTCATCGTCGCGCCCGTCGGTCACTCGGACGGGCACCCCGCCCTCCGCCGACGTGACGAAGGCGATGCGGCGTTCGCCGCGGAATCGGTGGAACCCGACCTCTTTCCCGTCGGGCGACCACGCGGTCCAGAAGCTTCCCTCCGAGTCCGCCGTGAGCTGTCGCGGCTCGGCGCCGGCCATGCCGAGTCGCAGCCGATAGAGCTGCGAGAGACCGCTCCGGTCGGAGCTGAACGCGAGCCAATGTCCATCGACGGACACATCGAGGTTTTCGATCAACTGGTTCCCGACGGTAACCTGCGTAGCGCGGGAGATCGAAACCGCACCTGAAGCCGGGATGGGGATGGACCAGACGTTCGAGCTCTCCGTGAAGGCCCCGTAGGCGAGCCGTTTGCCGTTCAGCGACACGCCGATGTCGTACGCATTGAGCCCGGTGGTAAGCCGGACCGGGGCGCTGGCGGCTCGGCCTCTCTCGGTCAGCGCGATCTGGTACACGTCACGGCCGCCGTCACGGTTGGAGACGTAGAGCAGTGAATGGCCGCTCTCCCAGGCGGGGCTTTCGTTCAGGAACTGGGAATCGCTCACCTGAATCGAGGGCCCCCCTGCAGCTGGGGCGACCCTGATGCTGCTCAGGGCGATATTGCCCAGGTCGATCAACTTGACATACTGAATGTTCCCGGAGACAAAGGCGATCCATCGGCCATCGGGGGACCAGGCGAAGGAATGCAGCTCTCTTCCAACAGCGGCCAAGCGTGGCTCTCCCCCATCCAGCCGTCTGGTGAAGAGAGAGTCGCTGAACGCATAGGCGAAGGACTGCCCGTCAGGCGCCACTGCCAGCCCGCGCGCCAATCCGGTACCGGCCACGAGGAGCCGAGGCACGCCGCCCAGCGCCGAGACGATTTCGATGCCGCGAGGCGAGACGAAGATGAGGCGTTGGCCATCCGACAGCCACACCGGCCACCGTCCGGTGGCATCGCCTTCGCGCACCACGCGGAGCGGTACCCCGTTCTCGACCTGCCGCACCATCAACTCGCCCCGCGGGCCCGAGTAGGCGAGGAACTTCCCATCGGGTGACAGCGCCGGATCGAGCTCGAGCCCAGGGTCGAGGGTCACCTGGGTGCGCCGCCCCAGCTGCACCGCGCTGGGTACGTGGTGCCTGGTCAGTAGGGCGACGGCACCGAGGAGAACGACAATGACCGCCGCCGCGGCCGCGAGGAGGAAACGGCTCGAACGCTCCGGACTCGGAGTCGAATCCCCGCCCGCTCGCTCGAGTCCCGCGGCGAACACTCCCAGGGAACTGAACCGGTCCGCGGGTGCCTTGGCCAGCGCTCGCGCGAGGGCGGTCGATACCTCAGAGGTGACCGTCGGACGGAGCTGAGTGATCGGGCGGGCATCCGCGGTGATGTGCTGGTGCACGACCGACTGCACCGTGGGCCCGGTGAAGGGCGGCTGGCCGGC
>DASPUE010000207.1:0-4049 GCA_035623055.1 Gemmatimonadales bacterium | reverse complement strand
GATGCGGGTCCATCGACCTACAAGCGGAGCCGCCGGGGCGACGCCCTGGTGGATCGCGCGGCCGAGCACGTGCTCTCTCATGGGGGAGCCCACGCGGTGCTCGATTTCATCCCCTATGGCTACGATGAGCGTCAATACTGCTCCCCCGGCTTCGACCTCCCCGTTGGTTGCCTCACCCGGACTCCGAATGGCCGGTTTCCCGAATACCACACCTCAGCGGACAACCTGGGTTTTGTCCGGCCAGACGCCCTCGAGGATTCGCTCGAAAAGTGCCTCCGGATCGTCGAGATCCTGGAGCGAGACCAGGCCTACCTCAATCTCAACCCCAAGTGCGAGCCGCAGTTGGGGCGCCGGGGCCTGTATCGGGCCACCGGTGGGCGGGACCTGCCGGGGTTCGAAATGGCCCTCCTCTGGGTCCTGAACCTGTCGGACGGACGACACACCCTCCTGGATATCGCCCGGCGGGCCGGAATCCCCTTCCGGGTGGTTCTTGGCGCGGCGTCCGCACTTGAGGGGGTCGGCCTGCTCCGGCCCGGGGCGGGGGTCCGGGGCACGGAAGCTGCGAGCGGGGACGCCTAGGTCTAAGCCACACTTGGGGTTCAGCGGTTCATCTCTGGAGGAGTCATGCGGGTTCTCGTGACGGGGCACAACGGGTACATCGGATCGGTCATGGTGCCTCTGCTTCAGATGGCCGGCCATGAAATCGTGGGGCTGGACAACTACCTATACGAGGACTGCACCTTCGGGCCGGAGATCATGGACGTGCCGGCGCTCCGGATGGATCTGCGGGATGTCACTGCCGCGGATCTGGCCGGGTTCGACGCCGTCATCCATCTCGCCGCACTCTGCAATGACCCGCTCGGCAACCTCAACCCCGGCTCCACCTACGACGTGAACCTCCATGCCTCCGTCCAGCTGGCGAAAGCGGCGAAGGCGGCGGGCGTGGGGCGCTGGTTGTTCGCCTCCTCCTGCAGCCTCTACGGCCTTGCTGGGGACGACATGCTCACCGAGGAGGCCGGGTTCAATCCGATCACCCCTTACGGCGAATCGAAGATCAGGGCCGAACAGGAGATTGGTCCGCTGGCGGATGACCGGTTCAGCCCCGTGTTCCTGCGGAATGCCACCGCCTATGGCGTGTCGCCCCGGCTGCGGGGGGACATCGTCGTCAACAATCTGGTGGGGTATGCCTTCACTCAGGGCGACGTGTTGATCCAGAGTGATGGCTCGCCGTGGCGCCCCCTGGTCCACGTCGAGGACATCTCCCGGGCCTTCTTGGCGGTGCTCGAGGCGCCGCGCGAGCTGATCCACAATCAGGCGTTCAACGTCGGGCGAAACGACGACAACCTGCGGGTGCGCGAGATCGCCGAGATGGTGCAGGCAGTGGTGCCCGGCTGCCGGATCCGCTACGCGGAAGGGGGCGGACCCGATCCGCGCTCGTACCGGGTGGACTGCAGCAAGATCGCCAGGACGCTTCCCGCCTTCCGGCCGCAGTGGACGGTGGCCAAGGGGGTCAAGCAGCTGTACGAGGCCTATCGTGCCGCCGGCCTCACCTCGGAGCAGTTCCTGTCGCGATACTTCCGGCTCAAGCAGATCCGCCGGCTTCAGGACGAGGGCCGTCTCGACAACGACCTGCGCTGGGTGCGGACCGCTGATGCGGTCGCCGGCGCCTGACGAGAGCTGGAGCGAGGAGAAACCATGAAAGTCGTGCTCTTCTGCGGCGGTCTGGGGATGCGGCTGCGCGACTACGCTGACAACGTTCCCAAGCCGATGGTGCCGCTGGGGTACCGTCCGATCCTGTGGCACCTGATGAAGTACTACGCCCACTTCGGGCACCGGGACTTCATCCTCTGCCTCGGATATCGCGGGGACATGATCAAGAACTACTTCCTGCACTACGAGGAGGGGCTCTCGAACGACTTCATTCTGAGTGAAGGCGGGCGCAAGCGGGAGCTTCTCACCAGCGATATCGAGGATTGGCGCATCACCTTCGTCGAGACCGGGGCATCCAGCAACATCGGCCAGCGCCTGATGGCGGTGCGAAAGCACGTGGCGGGGGAGGAGATGTTCCTGGCCAACTACAGCGACGGGCTTACCGACCTGCATCTGCCCAGCCAGATCGACGCGTTCCGGAAGAGCGGGACGATCGCGACCTTCCTGTCGGTGCGGCCGAACCTGAGCTATCACTTCGTCTCGACCGACGATCAGGGTCGGGTCCAGAGCTTCCGGGACATCGCCCAGTCGGGACTCCGGGTCAATGGCGGCTTCTTCGTGATGCGGCAGGAAATCTTCGAGCACATGCGGCCGGGCGAGGAGCTGGTCGAGAAGCCCTTCAGCCGGCTGGTGGAGCGTCAGAAGCTGCTCGCCTACGAATACGATGGCTTCTGGCTGCCGATGGACACCGCCAAGGACAAGCAGCGGCTCGACGAACTGTACGCTACCGGGAAGCCGCCCTGGTACGTCTGGGGGACCAACGGGCAGGTCCACGACTGACGACTGGGCGCCGCGACGTCCTGGGGTAAACCCGCGGGTGGGAAAGGTCTGCGACAGCGATGCAGTGGATTCGGGAGCTGACGAAGTACCGGGAGTTGCTGTACATGCTGTCCTGGCGCGAGGTCCGCATCCGGTACAAGCAATCGGTGATGGGCCTGCTGTGGGCGGTGCTGATGCCGGTCATCATCACGATGGCCGGTGTCGTTGTCCGGGTGGCCGCCACCAAGCTGTCCGGCCGCCCGGTGAGCGGGGCCGACGTCGGCGCCATCGGTGTCAAGGCGCTGCCCTGGGCCTTCTTCATCTCGGCGCTTCGCTTCGGCACCATGAGCCTGGCGAGCAACAGCAACCTGGTGACCAAGATCAAGTTCCCCCGGCTGGTATTCCCGCTGTCATCGGTGCTGACATCGCTGGTCGACATGGCGGTCGCCAGTCCACTCCTGCTGGTGCTGCTCCCGCTTTCGGGGGTGCACCTCTCCTGGACCATGTTGTGGGCGGCGCCGCTGCTCCTGGTGCTGATCCTGTTTACGGTCGGGCTGACGGTGCTCTGTTCGGCCGCCAACCTATTCTTCCGCGACGTGAAGTACCTGGTGGAGGTCGTGCTGACCTTCGCGATCTTCTTTACACCGGTGCTCTACGATGCCGACATGGTGGGCAAGTGGCGCCCGTTGGTGATGCTCAATCCCGTCGCGCCACTCCTCGAGGGCCTCAACTCCGCCGTCGTGCTCGGTCGCCAGCCGGATCTCCCCTGGATTGCCTATAGCACGGTGGTGGCGCTGCTGCTGACCATGATCGCCCTGTCCTTCTTCCGGCGGCTCGAGCCGCGCTTCGCCGAAAGCGTCTGAACCCGATGACTGACATCGCCCTCAGACTGGATCATGTCTACAAGCGGTTCCGGCGCGGAGAAAAGCACGACTCCCTGCGCGACTTGCTGCCGGCCCTCGTCAAGCGGGCAGTCCGCCGCGACCGCGAGCGCGCCCTGGCGGCACAGGAGTTCTGGGTGCTCAGTGACATCTGCATCGATGTCCGCAAGGGCGAGACCGTCGGGATCATCGGGCACAACGGCGCGGGCAAGAGCACGATGCTCAAGCACCTGAGCGGGATCATGGAACCGACCCGCGGGCGGGTGGAGGTGCACGGGCGCCTCTCGGCGCTGATCGAGGTCGGGGCCGGCTTCCACCCCGACCTCACCGGCCGCGAGAACGTCTATCTGAACGGGGTCATCCTCGGCATGACCCGCGAGGAGATCCGGCGGAAGTTCGACGAGATCGTGGAGTTCGCGGGCATCGCGGACTTCATCGATACCCCCGTCAAGCGGTATTCCTCCGGCATGTTCGCGCGGCTGGGGTTCTCGGTGGCCGCCCACCTCGAACCGGACATCCTGATCATCGACGAAGTGCTCAGCGTGGGGGACTTCGCGTTCCAGCGGAAGGGCCTCGAGAAGATGCGCGCCGTGGCCAGGAGTGGCGCGACCGTCATTTTCGTCTCTCACAACCTCCAGGCGGTGGCCGAGTTCTGCAAGCGCACCATCCTGCTCGATCATGGCCGGGTGGTCGCGGACG
>DASPUE010000206.1:0-2345 GCA_035623055.1 Gemmatimonadales bacterium | reverse complement strand
ATTCTCCCCGGTGCCATCGCCAGCGCCGTCACCATGGCGATCACCGGGCGTATCACCGGCAAGATGGACGCGCGGTACCTGATCGTCATCGGCGTGGGGCTCTTCTTCTGGGCGATGTGGCTGCACTACCACTTCACTCTCGACATCGGGATGGGCGACACCGTGATACCGATGATCCTCCGGGGCACCGGCCTCGGATTGATCTTCGTGCCGCTGACCCAAGTGGCGGTCGCCGACCTCCGACCGCAGCAACTGGCCCAGGGCACCGGATTGTTCAACCTCTCCCGCCAGCTCGGCGGAAGCTTCGGGATCGCGGTCGCGGCAACCCTGCTCAGCCGTTTCACCGAGCAGAGCCGGGAGGCGCTTCGCGCCCACCTCAATCCGGCCGAGCCAGCGACCGCCAATTGGCTGTCCGCCACCACCAGCCATATGCTGCAATTGGGAGGGAGCGTGCAGGAGGCCCAAGCCAAGGCGTACCGCCTGCTCGACCTCACGCTCTACCAGCAGGCGAGTGTCACGGCGTTCGAAAAGGTGTTCCTGATCATGGGCATCACCTTCGTCTGCGCGCTGCCGCTCCTGCTGGCCTTCCGGACCGGACGCACCCAGGGCGGGGCCCCCGCCGCACACTAGCAGCACCGGGCGCAGGTGTAGATTTCCGGGAGCGGGCGGGCCGCACGGCGGTGCCGCCTCGCTCCTTTTTGTCACCCGCCCCTCCGATCCCTATGGCGAATCCCGACGTTCCAGAGCTCCTCGCCGCCCTCGATGCCGACGCCTCCGCGGAAGCGGGCGAGCGTTTCCTCCAAGTCATCGCGCACTACCTGGCCGTCACCGGACGGGGAGAAGGTCCGGTATCGACGGCGCTCTCCCCCGAGGCCCTGGTGGCCAGATTTCGCGAGCCCCTGCCGCGGGAGGGGCGCTCGCTCGCCGAAGTCGTCACCAGGCTGGAGCGCGATGTGCTCTCCGACGTCACCCGGCTCAACCATCCGATGTACATGGGTCACCAGGTCTCGGCACCGCTCCCCGCGGCAGTGTGGACCGAGTCGCTGATCAGCGCGGTCAACGGGTCCACGGCGGTCCGCGAAATGTCGCCCTCCGCGAATGCGATTGAGCATCAGCTCCTGCAATGGTTCGGCGGGTTGGTAGGCTACGGTTCCGGCTGCGGTGGTACGCTCACCTCCGGCGGCACCGAGGCGACCTTCACCGCACTGCTCGCCGCACGGGCGGTCGCGCTGCCTGACGCATGGGAACAGGGCGTGGGGCCTAATCCGCCCGCCGTGCTGTACGGCGAGAATGCGCACTATGCCGTCACTCGGGCGCTGGGAGAGCTGGGTCTAGGCCTGCGCTCGGGCGTCGCGATCCCGACCCGCGACCATCGCATGGATGTGGACGCACTCACGCAGGCGCTCGACCGGTTGGCGCGGGAACGTCGTCCGGTCATGGCCGTGGTCGCAACGGCCGGTTCCACGCCGGTCGGCTCCTTCGACGACCTGCGGACCATCGGAGCGCTGTGCGACGCGCGCGGCATCTGGCTCCACGTGGACGGAGCACACGGCGCCTCGGCGCTGTTTTCGGCCCGGCACCGCCACCGTCTCACCGGCATCGCCTCGGCCCGTTCCATCGCCTGGGACCCGCACAAGATGATGCTGCTGCCGCTGGCCGCCGGGGTGCTGCTGATGCGGGATGAGGGAGAGCTGGACCAGGCCTTCGCCCAGCGAGCGCCATATCTCTTCCATGGCGAGCGGGAGGAGCGGATCTGGGATCAGGGGGTGCGGAGCTTCCAGTGCTCGCGCCGGGTCGATGCCATCAAGGTGTGGATCGCCCTGCAGCGCTACGGAGCCGACGCCATGGGTGCCCTGTACGATCGGCTGTGCGACACCGCCATGAGCCTGTACCAGAAGGTCCAGGCCCATCCAGCCTTCGAGGCCATTCATGAGCCGGAGTCGAACATCCTCTGCTTCCGGTACGTCGGCCGTGGGCCGGCCCATGAGGCAGCCGAGTTGGACGCGCTCAACTTCGAGCTGCGCCAACGCTACAACCGTTCTGGAGAAGGGTGGATCACTACCACGGTGCTGGATGGTCGTCGCGTGCTCCGCACCACCATCATGAACCCGCGCACCACGACGGCACATCTCGACCGGTTGCTCGAGGGGCTGGCGGTGGTTGGGGAAGGCGTAGTGGGTAGCGAGTAGCGAGTACGGGGTACGGGGTACGGGGTACAAACTCACTACTCGCAACTCGCTACTCGCTACTTCGTACTTCGTACTTCGTACTTCGTACCTCGTACCTCGCTGTATATTTGACCCGGCCGCTCGGCCTATCCCATGCCTCGCCCATTCATTCTCTGC
>DASPUE010000205.1:0-2332 GCA_035623055.1 Gemmatimonadales bacterium | reverse complement strand
ACTTGGAGACGCCCCGTCGGGTCCGGACCGGGGCGTGAGGCAGATAGACGGTGGCCATGACGCCTGCGCCGAGCTCACGCTCGATCCAGTAGTGCTCGGCGAGGGCCTCCCGAAGCTGGTTGAGCGCGTCGGACAGATTGGCCGCCAGGGTGAGGGTCCTCTGACATGGACCCGTACGGCGGGACCGGCCAGCCCGTCCGCCCGCCCGCCTAGCCTGTCTGACCGGCGGGCTCGGGGGAGAGCAGGTAGGCGATGACATCCGCCGCGGAGTACCTGCTGCGTCCCGCCAGGAACGCCGAGAGCGACATGAGGTCGTCGCCGCTGGTGAGCAGCGGAGGCTCCTGCGCCTGGCCGGCCCGCTCCTGGGGATGCCCGATGTTCGCGAGGAGCGCGTTGCACAGGCAGCGCCGGCCGACGGTATCACTTTCCTTTCCGCCCTTCTCGACATAGGCCGCAACCGGTTCGCTGGCACAGCGGTAGCCGATCGTCCCATCTGGTGAAATGCAAGGCACCCGCAGGTATCCCAGGTCGCAGATCCGCTCGCGGATCGTGGTCCGTCCAGGATCGGCCTTCCAGCGGACGACTTTGAACGGGTATCCGGTTGGCGAGGCCAGGGGATCGGTGAATACATCGACCTCACCGCGGGCAACGTACTTCAGTATGGAGTCCTTGAGGTCGTCGCTGAGCCCCGACTCATCACAGTACGCGAACAGCGTGCCCACTTGAATGCCGGCGGCGCCCGCCTGTTGTGCCTCCCAGAGGCAGCCCGCCCGCCCAGTGCCTCCAGCGAGCCAGAACGGAAGACCCAATTCGCGCACCCTTGCCAGGTCCACCACATCGCGCTCGCCATAGAGGGGCTCGCCCCGCGGGTTGAACCGCGGCTCGCCTCGCGGTGGGGCGTTGTGGCCGCCGGCCGTCGGACCTTCGATGACGAAGCCATCCACCCGCCCCCTGGCCTTGCGGGCCAGCACCGTTGCCAGAGAATCGCTCGCAATGATGGGCAGGAACGCTGGCCGGGGAAGCGGCGCTGGAGACCGGCTCCAGTGCTCGTCGGGGTCGAGCCGCAGGAATGGTGCGGGCTCGGGGGCCACGCCTTCGACCTCGAACCGGAGCGTCGCCGGTCGGTGTTCGGCGAAGGCATCGAGCACGGCGGGGATCTCCCGGGGAATGCCAGCCCCCATAAGGACGCAATCGACGCCGGCCAGCATGGCGCCGTAGAGGGAGGCGAGCGTCGGGAGCTGAATCTTGGTGAGCAGATTGATGCCCACCGGGCCGCTGTGTCCCTCCCGGGCCAGATGAACCTCTACGAAGTTGGCCAGCATGGTGAGCTGTTCCCGCGCTCGACTCACCGCGTGCCGATAGACGGGGACCAGCTTGTAGGGTGTGCCCGGGGACTTGCCCCCGGGGATGAAATAGCGGCGAAGCACCGCCGCGGCGACGCCGGGGATCGGGAATTGTTCCATCGCGCGCCGCAGATGACCCCCGGGATCCCCGTCCTGCAGCCGGCGCACCAGCACGCTGTCGAGCGCCGTCCCCGAAACCACGCCCAACTGTCCCAGGCGTGAGACCGCACGCGCCAGGCGCCAGTTGGAGACGCCGATCCCCATTCCACCCTGGATGATCGGAGGCAAGTCGCGAGCTTCGCTCATGAGACCTCGATAAGGAACGGCCAAGGGAGGGCGCCGCCCCAGCTGCGCGGCGGGTCCGATCGAGTTGGCGTTTGGAAAGGGATCCGGCCGACTCGGGCTAACAGGCCCGAGGGCTAACGTCTCAGCTCATAGCGCATCGCCACCGTCCCCGAGCCGAACTCGAGCCGGCTCACGAGCCTCAAGTCGAGGCGCTTCGAGAGCCCAGCGAACAAGGTCGGCCCATGGCCCGCTACCCTGGGCTGCACCATGAACTCGTACTCATCAATCAACCCCAGCTCCGCCAGCGCCTGCGGGAGCGTCACGCCTCCCACCAACAATCCCCTCCCCGACTCTCGCTTGAGCTGCTGAACGGCCTTCCCCAGGTCCCCGCGCAGGAGCTCCGCGTTCCAATCGACCCGGTCCAGGGTGCTCGACACCACGTACTTCTTCGCCGCGTCGATCGTCCGGGCGAAGGGCTCCATCCAGTCGGCCATCCACTCCGGCATCACTCCCGTCGCCGACGGCCGCCACGCCGCCTCCATCATTTCGTACGTTACCCGGCCGAAGAGCAGAGCATCGGACTGGGCGAGGTTCTCGGCCCAGTAACGATGCAACTCTTCGTCCGTCGAACCGGCACGATGATCGCAGCACCCGTCCACCGTGACGTTAATAGAATACCGAAGGGGTCGCATTACATGCACCTG
>DASPUE010000204.1:0-2092 GCA_035623055.1 Gemmatimonadales bacterium | reverse complement strand
GGGCGCGGCAATGGCCATGGTCACCAGATAGCCGTCTTCCGTAGCCCGCCAAGCGCCGCGCAGACCAGAGGTGGTCGCCTGAGTGCCGGAGATCGGTCGGGCCTGCAGCCCACTCCCCGCTGGATCGGGGACCACGAGCCAGCCTGCGCGGGCCTGCCCATCCGCCTGCACGTAAACCTGCAGTCCATCGGAGTTGATCAGGTCGGGCTCGTTGTCGAGGCGCAGCGGCTTCGCGTCAACGGGCCGGAAGATCGGTTCGCCCTTGGTCACCGCCACCGCCACGTAGAGCGCGGCCTCATCCCAGCCTAGCCAGGCCGCGGCGGAGAAAGCGTCGGGTCCGGGATACGGTTCCTCGGTCCGCCTATACTGGTCTTCGTGGTCGAGGTGGATCGGGCTCTCGGTGATGAATCCCGCGAGGGTACCGTCGAGTCGTGGCGGCTCCGCGAGATGAAACGCCGTGGCCTCAGGCGGCACATACTTGGTGAGTTCCGCACCGACCACGGGCAGATCGATCCTCGCGAGCAGCTCGCGCCGAACTCCGTGCAGGGCGGTGTGCGTGCCACCTTCCACCACCTCCCACCCCTCGCTGGTCTGGCGATGGATCACCTGCCCCGCCGCGGTGTCCACGACGATCTCACCCGGGGCAAAGCGGGCCCCGGTGATGGCCGGGCCATCGAAGCCCACCACGGCGGCAAAGCGAACATAGCGTCCCCGCTGGCGCCGGATCAGGAAGGACCGTTCCCCCGGCTCTCCGGGTCGGCCCGGTCCCCAGGCCCGGATCAGCTCTCCTCCCTCATCAAAGACCCCGTGCAGCGTGCGGCCGCCGTTCTCGGAGCGCCACGTGACCGGACCCGGCACGTCGGGGAGAAAACGCTCGGCGCCGTGGGCGAATTCGTCTTCCACTTCAGCGGGTTGCCATCGCCCCGGTGTGAGCAGCTCCCAGTCTCCGGCTGGGTGCCAGGGCAACTCCACCTGGTGCTCCTGGTCGTCCGCGAATTCGAGTACATCAACGAGGTGTGTCGGCCCGGCGACCACGGTCCGGATGAGACCTTGAAAGCGGCCCTTCACCCATCCCCAGCCGCCCCTTTCATCGAACATCTCCGCGCGAGCGTCCGCCATCGGCTGCGACACGCCGTCCACGCGAGGGGCGTTGTGAGCCAGGGTCGAGCGGTACCAGAAGAGATCGCGCGACACATACCTGCCGGTCCCCGGGTCCGCCAGCCAATGAACCCCACGGGCGTGGAGCGTGAGATGCAGCCGATCGGGGTGACCATGGCCTCCCCCGTATTCGCCACACTCGAGACTGGCGTAGCGATCGCCTTGGCGCAGGATGGCGAGACCCTGCTCGGGGAGCAGCACGCTGGCGGGCTTCCAGTGATCGGCCTGCCCCGGCAACTCGGGGCCCATCCCGATCAGCATCCACCAGGAGAGATCGGAGCGGCCTCGACGTGAGGGCGGCTCTTCCCCAGCCTCGTGCAGATAGGAGTCGAAGATTTCCGCGGGAGGAACAGGCGCGAGTCCGTACAGGTGATGCAGCCAGTCGCCCAGCTCTTCCGCGACCTTCGGTTGCCGGACCCCGACGAGACCGGCGACTCCCACCTCCCAGAGCTCCAGATACATCGGCTGCGCGAGGGATACCCCGAACCGCGCGTCCTTGCGCGCCGGGAAGGTACCGTCGGGAAGCGCCGAGAGGACTGGCGCGCGGAGCGCCGCGGCGAGGCGGTCTCGGCTCTGCTCTTCCTCGAAAAATTCCACGCCCGCGATCCGCGCCCAAGCCGCTCCGGTCAGCAGTCCCCGCAGGGCGAAGAGGTGATAGTTCTCGCCCTCGTACCACATCCCGTCGGGACGAAAGCCATCCACCAGGTGTCCCACGAGACCGCGGGGGCCTTCGACCGCGCGTTGCGCGAGGTCACCATCTTCGAACCAGACGGCGGCCGCCGCGAGCGCCGCATTGTGCCAGGTCTGGCGGTTACTCAGGCCCTCGTCGAACTCACCGATCAGATTGGCGGCCTCCTCGGCGACCGTGTCAGCCGCGGCGATCCCTTCCTCGTCCAGGGCTCCCGCTTCCCGCAGCAGATAGGCTCCGGCGAGG
>DASPUE010000203.1:0-4818 GCA_035623055.1 Gemmatimonadales bacterium | reverse complement strand
CGTCCGCGAGCAGCCCGATCAGCAGCCGTTCGAGCAGAACCTGCTGACCCACGATGACCCGGCCGATCTCGGTGAGGACATCGCGGAAGGCGGCACTCTCGGCAACGATCTCAGGGGCGCGGGCGACGGCGGAGTCGGGGCTGAAGCGCGCGAGCGCGGAAGTCATCCGGTGAAAATCCTGAGCGATGAGAGGGAATAAGTATACACCGGCCCGGGCGGGCGAACGATTCCGGACCGGTCGCTGGGGACCCAACCTTGAACAGCGGTCAGGTGACCCTCCACCATTAGGCATGTCCACCGATGCGATGGGAGCGCCGCACGCGTTCCCCACCACCCGGCCGTCGATCGTCGAGGCGATGGCGGCAGAGGACGAGGAGGCCCGCCGCCGGGCGCTCGACACGCTGGTCGCCGTGTACTGGCGACCCGCGTACCTGCATCTGCGCCGCAAGTGGGGGGCTCCCCGCGAGGACGCGGAGGACCTGACCCAGGAGTTCTTCGCCCGGGTGGCGAGCGACGGGTTCCTGGCGGGATATGACTCCGGCCGCGCCCGCTTCCGGACCTTTCTCCGAGGCTGCCTCGATCACCTGGCGGCCAATGCGCGGCGCGACGCGGGCCGGCTCAAGCGGGGCGGGGCGGTCTCACACCTCCCGCTCGACTTCGCCGATGCGGAGGGACAAGTGGGACTCGACGCATCGGCGGCGGCTGACCCCGACCGTCGGTTTCACCAGGAGTGGATTCGCGGACTGTTCGCGCTCGCGGTGGACTCACTGCGCCGGGAAAGCGAGGCAGGTGGTCACCAACTCCGGTTCCGGCTCTTCTCGCGCCACGATCTCGAGCCTCCAGACGACGAATCGCGTCCCTCGTACCGGGATCTCGCGGCGGAATTCGGGCTGCCGGTCACCCAGGTGACGAATCACCTCGCCTGGGCGCGCCGGGAATTTCGCCGACTGGTGCTGGATCGCCTGCGCGAGGTGTGCGCCGATGAAGCCGAGTTCCGGGCGGAGGCACGCGAACTGTTCGGGGTCTCCGCGACATGACCCACCTGTCGGATGCGGCGCTGGCGCATCTCCGCCGCGTGGCGGATCGCCCCGAGGTACCGGGGGACCGCTACGAGGTAATGGAGCCGATCGGCCAGGGCGGGATGGGCACGGTGTATCGGGCACGGGATCGGCATCTAGAGCGCGAGGTCGCGCTCAAGGTGCTGCGGCCGGAGCTGGCCGATGCGGCCTCGACCCGTCGCCTCGGGCGGGAGGCGCGCATCCTCGCTCGGCTGGAGCACCCCGGCATCGTGCCGGTCCACGAAGTGGGGGCGCTCGCGGACGGCCGGGTGTACTACGTCATGAAACTCATCCGGGGACAGAGCCTCGAGGCGTTCTCGCGGGCCGCGTCGATGTCGGAGATGCTGCGGGCCTTCCTGCGGGTGTGCGAGACGGTCGGCTTCGCGCACGCGCACGGAGTGGTACACCGCGATCTCAAACCATCCAACATCATGATCGGCGGTTTCGGCGAAGTGCTGGTACTCGACTGGGGCATTGCCAGGGTAGTCGAAGAACCAGAACCGGCCGCGAGCGGGGTCAGCCCGATCGGCCTGGATTCCGCCGACACTGCCCCCGGCACGATCCTCGGTACTCCGGGCTTCATGGCACCGGAACAGCTGCAGGGAGTATCCGGGCTGGTGGATCGTCGGAGCGATGTCTTCGCACTGGGTGCCATCCTGCGGGCGATGGCCGCCGTCGTTCGCTCCCCGGCGACACCGGCCAGGCCGCTGGCCGCGATCTGGGGCAAGGCCCTCTCCCCCAATCCCGCAGAACGATACCCGACGGCCGAGGCGATGGGCGCGGACGTTTCCAGGTTCTTGGACGCCGTACCGGTCATGGCCTATGCGGAACCGCTGGTCGAACGGGTGCGCCGGCTCTACCACAAGTACCGGGCGCCGCTCTTCCTGGTCCTCGCCTACTTGTTAATGCGGCTGCTGTTTCTGGGATTTCGCCGCCTCTAAAGGCTCGACGGCCAACGGGTAATGGGATTGTAGAGGCCCTGGACCGGCAACCTTTTCGCGGGAGTGACGATGAACAAACCCTTGCTGGGACTCATCCTGGGTGGGGTGCTTGGAGCGGTGGACGGACTCACGGCGCTGGTCTCTGCCCCGGAAGTCGCGCCGCACATCATGGGGATTATCGTTGGCTCGATGGGCAAGGGCCTGCTGGCGGGCGTTCTGATCGGCTGGGTGGCACGGAAGCTCAATTCTCTGCCGCTCGGTCTCGTGATCGGACTCGGGATCGGGGCCCTCTTCGCGTTGCCTTTTGCCCTCGGCACCGATCCGGCCACGGGCAAGCGCTACTTCTGGGAGATCATGATTCCCGGCTCGATGGTCGGGCTCATCGTAGGGTACGCGACGCAGCGCTTCGGGACGCCGGGCCCCGGGCGCGCCGCTGGCGCCTAGCTGCTGAACCGAAACAGCAGGACGTCGCCATCCTGGACCACGTACTCTTTGCCCTCGGCCCGGGCGAGTCCCTGTTCTCGGGCAGTCTTCCATCCGCCGACCCGGACGAAGTCCTCATAGGCGACGGTTTCGGCCCGGATGAAGCCCTTCTCGAAGTCGGAGTGGATGACGCCGGCGGCCTGGGGCGCCCGGTCGCCACGGTGGATGGTCCAGGCCCGCACCTCCTTTTCGCCGGCAGTGAAGTAGCTCTGCAGGCCCAGGAGGTGGTAGGCGGCGTGCGCCAGACGGTCGAGCCCCGATTCCGTAGCCCCGAGCGAGGCCAGGAATTCGCCGCGATCCTCCGGCGCCAGCTCAGCGAGCTCGGCTTCCACCTTGCCGGAGAAGATGACGATGTCGGCCTGCTCTCCCTCGCGGATCACGGCGGCGCGGAGGGCCTCGACGTGGCTGTTTCCCGACGCCAACTCACTTTCCAGCACGTTCGCGGCGTATAGCACCGGCTTGGCGGTGAGCAGGTTGAAGCTCACATAGACGGCTCGCTCTTCGTCGGTCGGCACGACCGATCGAGCCGGGCGGCCGGCCGCGAGGGCGTCACGCAGCGCTGTCAGGACCCGAGTCTCCAGTTTGGCCTGCGGGTCCCCGGATTTGGCGGCCCGACTGGATTTGTCGAGTCGCTTCTCGACGGAGGCGAGGTCGGCCAGTCCCAGCTCGATGTTGATCACCTCGCGATCCCGCACCGGATCAACCGATCCCATCACGTGCTGGACGTCGGGATCCTCGAAGCAGCGGATCACGTGAATGACCGCATCGACCTCCCGGATGTTCGCCAGGAACTGGTTGCCGAGTCCTTCGCCGCGGCTCGCTCCTTTGACCAGGCCGGCGATGTCCACGAACTCGACCGCGGCGGGCACCACCCGCTCCGGTTTCACGATGGCCGCGAGGGCCTCGAGCCGGGGATCGGGGACGGTCACCACCCCGGTGTTGGGCTCGATGGTGGCAAAGGGATAGTTCGCCACCAGCGCACCGGCGGAGGTCATGGCGTTGAAGAGGGTGGACTTGCCGACGTTGGGCAGGCCGACGATTCCGAGGCGGAGCATGGCGTGGGATTGGGGTTGGGTATCAGCTATCAGCTATCGGCTATCGGCTGATAGCCGATAGCTCTCTCACCCATCCGCAGCGGGCGACTTCGCATTGAACCTATTCATCGCCGACTCGATGCCTTCCGCGATCCACCATTCGACCGCCTCGGCCATCGGATCGAGCAGCCCTTGGATGGTCTCCCGCTCCTCGGCGGTCAACTCACCGAGCACGAAATCGGCCGAATCCTCGATGCCCGGAGGGAGCGGGCCGACCCCGATGCGGAGCCGGGCATAGTCCTGACGCCGCAGGGCTCCCTCCACGCTCTTGAGACCGTTGTGGCCGCCGGCGGATCCGGCGCCCCGCAGACGGAAGCGGCCCACGGGGAAGGCGTAGTCGTCGACGAGAATGAGCAGGTCGCGGGCGGGGTCGAACTCCGGCAGGGCGCGGAGCGGCGCGAGCGCGGCCCCGCTTCGATTCATGTACGTCTGCGGTTTGAGGAGCAGGATCTCCTCGCCCAGCACCCGGCCGCGAGTCTCGCGGGCGGCCGGAATCCGCTTGAAGGCCGGCAGCCGCCAGCGGCGGGCGAGGTGATCGGCCAAGAGAAACCCGGCGTTGTGCCGGGTCTTCTCGTACTCCGGACCCGGATTTCCCAGGCCGACGATCGCGCGCAGGGCTCAGTCCTTCTCTTCGGCCTCGCCCTCATCCTCAGCCTTCGGCTTGCGGATGAGTTCCGGTTCCGCGGGGGCTTCCGCGGCGGCGGCGGGTGCCGGGGCTTCCTCGGTCCGCGGGGCCACCACGGAGCAAACCGGCAGACTGGGGTCGTTGAGGATCTCGACCTTGGCCACCTTCACGTCCCGCACGAACATCGACTTGCCGATCGCGAGGTTGGTCACGTCGAGGTCAATGCTCGGCGGGATGTCCGCCGGGTACACCCGGATCGAGAGGCGGTGCAGCACCTGATCGAGCACGCCGCCGAAGTTGCGCACGCCGTCGGCGGTACCGGAGAGGTGCACCGGGACCTCGAGGGTGATCTTCTCGTCGGCCCGCACTTCGTAGAGGTCGAGGTGCAGCACCTCGGTGTTGCGGAGCGGGTTCCGCTGGATATCGCGGATCAGGGCCTTCACCGGCGCCTGATCATCCACGGCCACGTCCAGAATGGTGCTCGCGGCGGTGATGCCGGTGAGGAGCTTGCCGAGTGCGGCGCGGTCCACTGCCAGCGCCTCGGGGGCGCGGTTGTGGCCATAGATGACCGCGGGAATCTTGCCTTCGCGGCGCAGGGTGCGCGCGGCGCCTTTGCC
>DASPUE010000202.1:0-2822 GCA_035623055.1 Gemmatimonadales bacterium | reverse complement strand
CGGCTCGGAGGTCCTGCTCGCCGAGCACCCGGTCTGGGGGACCGGCCACCTCGCCGTTCACCGAGAAGCCGTTCTGCTGAATCCCCCGTCTGGCCTCGCTCTTGGAGGCCGCGAGACCCGTCTGCACCAGGGCGTCCACCACGCCGAGGCCCCGGAACTGTTCTGTCGAGATTCTGGTGGTGGGAATCTCCCCGGCCAGAATCGTGAACACCTCGGGCCCCGCTTCAGCCAGGTCGAGGCCGCCGAAGAGCAGCCGGCTGGCGTTCACGACACCGGCGGCGACTGCTTCCCCATGGACCCGGGCGGTCACGTCCCGGGCGAGGCGGCGCTGGGCGGTGCGCTTGCCCGGATCAGCGAGATGCTCCCGCATGATCGTGGCGATCTCGGCGAGCGGGAAGAAGGTGAAGAAGCACAGCAGCCGCTCGATGTCGCGATCGTCGCTGTTGAGCCAGAACTGGTAGAACTGGTAGGGCGAGGTGCGCGCCGGATCGAGCCAGACATTGCCCGCCTCGCTCTTGCCGAACTTGCCACCGCTCGCGGTGGTGAGGAGTGGAAAGACCAGGCCGTGCGCCTGCGTCCCTTCGCGCCGGGCGATCAGCTCCGTGCCGGCGGTGATGTTGCCCCACTGATCGCTGCCTCCCATCTGGAGCTCGCAGCGCTCGGTCCGCCAGAGGTGCCAGAAGTCATACGCCTGCACCAGCATGTAGCTGAACTCGGTGTACGAAATGCCGGTCTCCATGCGGCTCTTCACCGACTCCTTCTGCAGCATGTAGTTCAGGGTGAAATGCTTGCCGCAGTCCCGCAGGAACTCCATCAAGCCGAGCGGACGCAGCCACTCGGCGTTGTTGCGGATCCGCGCGGCGTTGTCGCCGCTGAACTGGACGAACCGGGAGAGCTGCTCCTGGATCTTCGCTGCGTTCCGGTCGATCTCCTCGACCGTAAGGATCGGGCGCTCGCTGCGCTTCCCGCTGGGATCGCCCACCATGCCCGTCCCGCCGCCGACCAGGATGATCGGGATCCCGCCACAGTGCTGCAGCCAGGCCAGTCCCATGACCGGCACCAGGTTGCCGACATGGAGCGACGCGGCGGTCGGGTCGAACCCGACGTAGCCGGCGACCGGTCCGCGCCGAAGCCGCTCGGCGAATCCGGGGGTTACGTCATGAACCAGCCCGCGGGTGGTGAGCTCGGTGAGGAAATCGGACATGGGGCGGAAGGTTAGGGAGGGCTCATGGGTGGGGCAAGCGGGCGCTCACTATATATTTCCCCCATGGCTTCGGCATTCACCAACACCCTCCTGCGCTGGTGGTACACCCCCAGGATCCGCAGCAACACCCTCACGGCGGTGCTGGCCGTCGTGTTGCTCTTAGTGGGCATGGGGATCGGGGCGTGGACCCGGGCCTGCGCCAACAACGCCTGCCCGTCCATCGCCAAGGTCACTCAGCGCTGGGATCCGGCGCAGGCCTCGAAGGTGTTCGCGGCGGACGGCCGCCTTATCACCGACCTGGGCGAGGAGCGGCGCACCGTCATCCAGCTCAACCAGATGTCGCCGGAGGCGATCGCCGCGTTCGTGGTGGTGGAGGACAAGCGCTTCTACGAACACGGCGGCGTGGACTGGCTCCGGGCCTTGGGCGCGTTCTGGCACACCGTGGTGTATGCCCTCACCCGGCAGGGGCGGGTGCAGGGCTTCTCCACCATCACCATGCAGCTGGCCCGCAATCTCTTCCCGGAGGACATTCCCGGGCAGGAGCGCACCATCAAGCGCAAGCTGCGGGAAATGCACGTGGCTTTCGAGCTGGAGCGGAGCAACCCCAAGGACCGGATTCTCGAGCTGTACCTGAATCAGATCAATCTCGGCAACGGCGCCCTGGGCATCGAGGCGGCGGCGCAGCGCTACTTCGGCAAGTCCGCGCGCGATCTGAACGTCGCCGAGGCGGCCACCCTGGCCGGGATTCCGCGCTCGCCCACCCGGTACAACCCGCGCCGCAACCCCGATCTCTCGGTCGAGCGGCGCAATCTCATCCTGGAGCTGATGGCCGATGAGGGGGTGCTGTCCCGGAGTGACGCCGAACGGTGGAAGGCGTATCCCCTGGTGCTTTCCTCCCGCTCCGATTTCAGCGAAGTCGCGCCCTACTTCGTGGAATACGTCCGGCAGTTGCTCCGGCCGCGTTTCGGCTCGGAGCTCTACAGCGCCGGTCTGCGGATCTACACTACGGTGGATCTCGATATCCAGCAGGCTACCGAGCGCGCCGTCGCCAAGCAGCTGGACGAGATCGAGCGCAACACCAAGCGGTATGGCAAGTACCCCCGGCCGACCTACGCGGACTACCTGGAGAAGCGCACCGACGACAGCGAGCCGCAGACCCAGTCGCCGTATCTGCAGGGTCTGGCGGTGGTGCTCGAAGCGAAGACGGGCAAGATCCTCGCCATGGTCGGAGGCCGCGACTACAACGATAGCAAGTTCAATCGGGTCACCCAGGCGACGCGCCAGCCCGGATCTACCTTCAAACCGATCGTCTACACCGCCGCCCTCCGGGCTGGCCATCCCTGGTCAGAGATCGTCGAGGACCTGCCGCTCTCCGTGGAGATGATGCCCGGGGACCCGCCGTGGGAGCCCCAGAACTACGACAACAAGTTCCTGGGCCCGATGCCGCTGAAGGAGGCCTTCTACGAGAGCCGCAATATTCCCGCGATCCGGATCGGGATGGACATCGGACCCCAGGCGGTGATCGGTGAGGCGGCCCGGTTCGGGATCACCACTCCGGTGCGCGCCTATCCGTCCATTTACATCGGGTCAGAGGGAGTGATTCCCCTCGAGATGATCG
>DASPUE010000201.1:0-9434 GCA_035623055.1 Gemmatimonadales bacterium | reverse complement strand
GCGCTGGCGAGGTCGGGGTCGTCTTCAATGATGAGCACGGTGGTGCCGGTGCGCGGGGCCTGGCCGTCGACCCATTCGCCCAGCCGGGCAGCGAATGCCTCAGCGGCGGGCCGGATCGCCGGACCGGAGGCCACCAGCACTGCGATCGCGGCGGCCGCGATGTCCGGCGATTCCCGGAGTTGCCCGGCCTCAACCAGAGAACGGGTGAGCCGGCGAACCGAATCCGCGGCCTCCCGCGCCTCGTCCGGATCGTCGAACCCGGCGAGCGCAGTGGCGAGGGCAGTCCGCGCGGAGCTCAGTCCCGAGCGTTGGAGGGCGCTCGCGGCGGCTTGGTCCGAGGAGAGGATGGATCGGCTCATCAAGGTTGATTATCGGCATTTCGGGGTGACCGGTTGAGCTGGTGAAAAGGTCGCCCAAGGCCCTTGTCTGCCGACGATTATTCGGTATACCTTACTGTTGTCCGAACAATCGCTGGGTTCGCGCCGAGGCATCCGACCATGCTCGATACCACCGATCTCGCCATTCTGCGGCTGCTCCAGCAGAACGCCCGCATCACCAACGCTGACATCGCCCGCCAGCTGGACATGGCCCCTTCCGCGATCCTCGACCGGATCCGCAAACTGGAAGGGCGGGGCGTGATCACGGGGTACACGGCACGGATCGATCCGGATGCGGTGGGACTCGGCCTCACCGCGTTCATCCTGGTGCGCACCGAAGAGCGAGTCGGCGTCGGCGCGATCGGGCAGGCCCTCGCCAAGATCCCCGAAGTCCTCGAGGTGCATCACGTCGCGGGAGAGGACTGCTATCTGGTGAAGGCGCGAGTACGGGATACCACCGGGCTCAGCCGACTTCTACGGGAACGGTTCGGAAGACTTCGCGGAGTGCGCAACACCCGGAGCACCATCGTGCTCTCGACGGTCAAGGAGTCCGACGCACTACCCCTGGAGGTCGAGGAGAGCGCCGCCCATGTCTCCTGAAGCGGTCGCCCGTCATCGGGTGCGGCTGACCGTGGCCTTTGCCGCGGTCTACCTCATCTGGGGGTCGACCTATCTGGGAATCGCGTTCGCCATCCAGAGCATTCCCCCGCTCCTGATGGCCAGCGCCCGCTTTCTGCTGGCGGGCGGAATCCTCTACAGCTACGCCCGGTGGCGGGGCGGGGCGCGGCCCCGCCCGGTTCAGTGGGGTTGGGCGTTCCTCCTCGGCGCGATGTTCTTCCTCATCGGGAATGGCACTGTGGTGTGGGTGGAGCAGCGCCTCCCCTCGGGGCTTACCGCCCTGGTGGTCGCCATGGTCTCGGTGTGGACCGTGCTGATCGAGTGGTTCCGGCCCGGCGGGGCGCGTCCCACCGGGGTCGTCCTCGCCGGCGTCACCCTGGGGTTCCTTGGCGTGGCACTGCTGGTGCTGCCCGGGCAGGTCGGCGGCGGCCATGTGGACTCGGTGGGCGTGATGCTGCTGATGTTCTCGACCTTTGCCTGGGCCCTCGCCTCAGTGCTGAGCCAGCACGCCGATCTGCCAACGAGTGCCGCAGTGGTATCGGGGATGGAGATGCTTGCTGGCGGAGTGCTGCTGCTGCTGGCCAGCGTGGCGATCGGTGACTGGGGCCGGTTTGATCCGTCCGGGATCACCCTCAAGTCCGGATTGTCCTTCCTGTACCTCGTGGTGTTCGGATCGCTGGTCACCTTTACCGCGTTCGCCTGGCTGCTCCAAGTGAGCACGCCCAACAAGGTTGCCACGGCGGGATATGTGAACCCCATGGTTGCGGTGGCGCTCGGCTGGGCGTTCGATGGCGAGGCGCTCTCGCCTCGCTCGCTGGTCGCGTCGCTGGTGATCATCGCATCAGTGGTGCTGATCATCACCGGCCGGGAACTGTACGGGCGTCGGCCAGTGGCGGCGGCCGCCTCGTCGTCGGCTCGCGGCAGTGCTCCGTCGCTCAGTCGTTACGCCGGTCGGGTTGACGGGGCGGAATGAAGGGCCTATGATGTGACCATGAGCCGCATGTGCCGCACCCGTCAGCTTAATCCTGGCAATAATTGCTGGGAGAATCGCCATTCCTGACCGGGGGCGCGGCCTGCGCTGATTGACAGTTTCCTGATGCGGCCCGCTCTCGAGAGCGGGCCGTTTTTCGTTTCGGACTCGGCGAGGGCCCCAATGGAATTGTCTGCCCTGATCAATCCAGCCACGACGGCACGGCCGGGTGCGCTCAGCGAACTGGAGACACTCTATGACGTAAGCCAGGCACTGGCCGGCGCGGCGAACCTGCATGACGGGCTGGATCAGACCATGAGTCTGCTCCGCCGCTACCCCGGGGCGATTCGCGGCTCCCTTACGCTGCTCGATGAAGGAACGCGAGAGCTTTACATCGAGGCGGCCCTCGCCTTACCGGATGCGGGACGCCGGGCGCGCTACCGCCTCGGGGAGGGAATCACCGGTGAGGTCGCCGCGACTGGTCGGCCCATCGTGGTACCCGATGTGGAGCGGGAGCCCCGGTTCCTGCACCGCACCGTGCGGCGCTCCGCCGAGGGCGGACCGGCGGTGAGCTTCGTCTGCGTCCCGATCCTCCTCGACCACCGGCCCATCGGCGCTCTGTCGGTGGACCTGCCGCATCGTCCCGCCGAGGACAGCGCTCATCTTCTCAAGTTCCTCCACGTCGTGAGCGCGCTGGTCGCCCTTCGCCTCAAGACCCAGCGGCCGCTCGAGGAGGAGAATCGTGCGCTCAAGCGGGAGCTGCGGGAGCGCTACGACTTTTCGCACCTCATCGGGACCAGCAGTCCGATGCGCGAGGTGCAGGCCCAGGTGGCCCAGGTCGCGGGGACCTCCACGACCGTGCTGATCCGCGGCGAATCCGGCACTGGCAAGGAGCTCATCGCCCACGCGCTGCACTACAACAGCCCGAGAGCGCAGGGGCCCTTCGTCAAGGTGAATTGCGCCGCCCTGCCCGAGACCCTGATGGAGTCGGAGCTGTTCGGCCACGAGCGGGGCGCGTTCACCGGCGCGCTGGAGCGAAAGAAGGGCCGCTTCGAGCTGGCGAACGGAGGGACGATTTTCCTCGATGAGATTGGTGAGCTCTCGCTCGCGACCCAAGCCAAGCTCCTCCGGGTCCTGCAGGAGCGGGAGTTTGACCGGGTCGGGGGCCACGAGCTGGTGCGGGTGGATGTCCGGATCATCGCCGCGACCAACCGCGACCTGGAACACGCCATCGGTGAGCGAGCCTTCCGGGAGGACCTGTACTACCGGCTCAACGTCTTCCCGATGTTCGTCCCGCCGCTGCGCGAGCGGAAGCCGGACATTCTTCTCCTGGCCGATCATTTCATCGAGAAGTACCGGGTCGCGCACAAGAAGGAGGTCAACCGGCTGACCACCCCGGCCATCGACATGCTCATGCGCTATCACTGGCCGGGCAATGTCCGCGAGCTGGAAAACGTCATCGAACGCGCGATGATCGTCTCCGATGGGCCGGCGATCCACGGCCGGCATCTGCCGCCGACGTTACAGACGCCCGTTGTGAACGGGGCGGCGCCCGGTTCGCTCAAGGCCGCCGTCGAACGCATGGAGGCCGATCTGCTGGCCGATGCCTTGAAAAGCGCCCGAGGTTCCGTCGCGGAGGCCACGCGGCTGCTTTCGAGCACCGAGCGGATTGTGCGCTATAAGCTCAGGAAATACGACATCAATCCCGGCCGATACACCTGACAGCGTTGTTCGTGGCCGATCGCGGACCGACAAGAATGTCGGGAGGAGAAGCGAAGCAGGGCTACGGCAGGGACCCGTGCCCGCGTACGTAACCGCGTTACTTGGAGCGTGTTAGTGGGTCAGAGCAGATCCGGCACTGGGTCCGACGCGGCGCGGCACGAAGGTCGCCTTAGGGTCCGTCGTCCCAGAGCTTGGAGCTTCGATGCGCCGCCCGACGACCCGCTGGCTGTTGGCCTTCTCGATTCTCTCCCTCCCCGCGTCGCTCGTGGGCCAGGCCCAATTGGCCTTGGCTGCTGGGGCCCGGAACAATGGACCGGAGGCAGTGGTCAATCGGGCGTTGCTCGCGGCCGCGCTCAAGCCGGCCTACACCGTGCACCTGGTGAGCGATTGGCCCCGCCTCCGGGACGTGACTGGGCTGTGCGTCAATGACGGAGAAGAGCAAATCGATGGTACCCTGGAGCTCACCAGCGGGGGCGACTACGTAGGCACCCTCCAGCGCACCGCGACCATCCGCTTCTGCGGCATCCACGGTCAGGCGCGGGAAGCCTGCTCCCTGACGCTCGAGAGTCGGGGTCCGGTCCTGGCCGAGGGCGAGGTGTATCCGTTCACGACCGGATGGAACAGTCCGGTCATCGAGCTGCGTTGGACCACCGCCCCGGCAGACAGCAACGTAGTCGTGACTGGCGACTGCGCCCCCGCCTTCAACGATGCACTCCGCCGGATGTACCAGGGCGTAGTGCACATGCTCGACTTCCCGATTCCCGCGGCCGGCGAGGCGCCGAAGCAGACGCGTCTCGAGGACTACGGCTGGATCGTGGGGGTTCGGTGAGTGGGCGCATCGGACTCTGGGCCCGAACCCAGGGCACCTCCGCGCGCAGGCGCGAGCGACGGCACCGGCGTGCTGGCGCCCGTCTGCCGCGGTCGCCCAGGGTCTTCTGGCCGGAGAGCAGACGACGCTAAGGCGGCTCCGCGCATTGACCGGCTCCGCGGGGGCAACGATCTTCCGCGAATTCGTCCCCCCAGGAGCCGGATTCCATGCTGTCTGCTCGGGTCCTCGCCACGGTAACCGCGGCGGTGCTGGTCGCCCAGCCGCCAACGGCGCTGCAGGTACTCTCCTCCTCACCAAGCGGCGAAGCGGCACTCACCGCACCGGTCCAGGTGATCTTCGATCGACCGGTGGCGGGTTCCCTGGATCGGAGCGTGGACCCGGGGGCCATTTTCCGCATCACCCCGGCGGTGCCGGGGAAGGTGGAGTGGCGTGATCCGGTGACGTTGCGATTCCGACCGGAATCGCCGCTCGCGCCAGGACAGAGCTACACGGTCACCATCGCCAACAGCTTCACGGCGATGGATGGCAGCCGCCTGACGGAGCCATACACCTATACCTTCTCGGTGACCGGTCCCGCTCTCCTTGGCGGCCTCCCGGTGAACGCCGGGGAGCATCCTCGCTTTCTCACACCTGATGCCACGTTCGAGCTGATCTACAGCGCGCCAATCGATCAGAGTCTGCTCAAGGAGTTGGCCTACCTCGAGTTTGATCCCACCTGCCAGGCTCCAGGCATCATCAAGCTCGCTGTCACGGGACAACGTCCCATCACCGACAAGGATCCCTGGCAGTACCGCGAAGCGGGCGGGTGGGAACGCGACCACTCGACCGATCCACTCCGCCGAGTCGTCGCGCTGGCCCCGGAGCGCAAGCTGCCGCTGGGATGTGCCGGACGGCTGGCCACCCCCACGGCCGTCGACCCGGAGGGGACCAAGCCGTACGCGAAATGGAACTTCTCGACCTATGGAGAGTTCCGCCTGGATTCGGCGACCTGCGCGAGTGGGGAGACCTGCCCCGCCGGCGGTATCCGCGTCCGTTTCTCGACGCCCGTGAAGGGGGCAGAGGTCGAACGCCGCCTGACAATCCTTCCACCGGCGCCCTTCACCATTTCTGATACCTCCGAGGAATCGAGCGACTGGTATCTCGAGGCCCAGTTGACCCCCCGTACCGGCTATGCGGTCGTGGCGGATACCGCGATCCGGGACATCTTCGGCCAGCGACTGGTGGGAAACCCCGCGGCGGGCTTCCGCACCAGCGGGTTCGCGCCTCTGGTCGATCACGAGTATGGGCGGATGACGATCGAGCGAGTCGGCTTCCGGACCCTGGCCGTCAAGCACGTCAACGTCGATACGCTGCTGGTAACGATTGCCCCGGTGCCCTCGGCTTTGATCCCGGGCATCCTCCAGTACAATCGCTGGAATCGCGACGATACCACCCTCGCCCGGGTGCTCAAGGGCGCGGTGACCCAGCGGGTGGCGGTTCCCGGACCGCGGGACCGGGTCAGGATCTTCGGCGCCAAGCTTCCCGCCTACAACATGCTCCGTCCCGGGTCGCCGCTGCTGCAGCTGGTGAAGGTGACCAGCCCGAGTCTCTCCGCCGAGTGGCAGAAGAACCAGCCGTACGCCGTAGTGCAGGTGACGGATCTCGCGGTGCATGCCCGCATCGGCCTCGCGAGTGGAGTCGTCTGGGTCACCGGAGTAAGCGATGGCCAGCCGCGGGGCGGCGCGGTCGTCACCTTGTATGACACGCGGGGCAGGCCACGGGCCACAGCCCGAACCGCGCCTGATGGAACCGCGATCCTCGGCAACTATCAGAGTGACAGCAGCGCGGTCCGGGGGTCGGGCTTCGAGGGCTACGTCATCGCCAGTCTGGGCGCGGATCAGGCGGTGACTGCCATCAACAGCTACGATCCTGATCTGAGCCCCTGGCAATTCAATGTCCGCTCCGGCTATGGAGCGGAGCGCTATCCAATGGCGGCTGCGGTCTTCACCGAACGCGGTATCTACCGGCCAGGCGAGCCACTGTACGCCAAGGCCATCGTGCGGTCGGGGAGTCTGGGTAGCCTCGCCGTGCCGTCCCGAGGCGACAGTCTCCGATGGGTCTTTCAGAGCAGAGACGGCGGTTCACTGAAGGAGGCGACGGTCGCGCTGTCGCCGTTCGGGACCAGCGACCAAACGTTCGCGCTGCCGCAGGATCTCGCGCTGGGAACCTACAGTGTGCGCGTAGAGCAGCGGCGGAGCGGCGTGTGGCTCGATCTGGCGAGCGCCACCTATCGGGTCGCCGAGTACCGGCCCCCCGAGTTTCAGGTCGACGCGGTCGCCGATAGCGGGGTGCGTTTCCCCGGCGATTCCGCAGCCGCCAGCATCGAGGCGCGATACCTCTTCGGCGCCCCGATGGCCCGTGCGGCCCTGACCTGGTCGGCGAGGCAGATTGCGTTCGACCCCGGCGAGCTGGGAATCCCCGGAACCGAGGGGTTCTACTTCGGTGACACGGGATGGTGGTGGGAGGAGACCGAAGACAGCCGATCGATACAGTTGCTGGGGCAGGGGAGCGACACCCTCGACGGCCACGGGCGAGCGGTGATCCGATTCCCCCTCGCCCAGACGATCAAGGGCAGGCCGGCTAGGGCGGTGCTCGAGGCCTCGGTCACGGACGTGAACCGGCAATCCGTCGCTACCCAGGCGTCGGTACTGGTCCACGCCGCTTCCTTTTATATAGGCGCCAAACCGCTAGGGCAGAGCTACTTCTGGACGGCGGGCCAGCCGCAAGCGATCGGAGTGATCGCGGTGCAACCGGATGGCAAGCGGCTGCCGGCGGTGCAAGTGAAAGGCACCATTGTTCGGCGCGAATGGCACCGGGTGCATCGCACTCGCGGCGGGTATAGCGAAGTGTACGGCGATTGGGTTTCCGACACGGTCGGGCATTGTGACTTGGTGACGGCCGGGAAGGATCCCGTCGAGTGTCGCTTCACTCCCGCCGCGGGAGGCACCTACATCGTCAGTCTCGCCGCCCAGGATGCCAAGGGGCGGCCGGTCTCCACCAGCCTCTACCGGTGGGCGACCGGCAAGGACTTCGTGCCCTGGAACGACGAGAGCCAGTTCAAGATGGATGTCGTTCCCGATCGGACCCGCTACAGCGTTGGCGACACGGCGACCGTGCTCTTCGCCGCTCCCTTCACCGATGCCGAGGCCTGGGTAACGGTGGAACGGGAGGGGCTGATCGAGCAGCGGCGCCTCCGCGTCACCTCCGGCTCCACAACCCTCAAGTTCCCGGTCACGGAGGCGTGGGCGCCGAACGCCTTCGTCTCGATTCTCGTCGCGCGTGGGCGGAGCGCAAAGCCGGGCCCGCTGGACGATCCGGGGCGGCCGACGATCAGAGTCGGGTACGCCGAGCTCCGGGCGACGCCGGAGGTGAAGCGGCTCGCGGTGAAAGTCACTCCGCTGCAGCAGGAGTACCGCCCCGGGGATACGGCCCGGGTGAAGCTGGCGGTGACCGACCGTGGCGGCCGGGGGCAACGAACCGAAGTGACGCTCTGGGCGGTGGACGAAGGGGTGCTGTCCCTCACCGGCTACAAGCTGCCCGATCCTATCGACCTGCTCTACGCTCCGAGGGGCCTTGGGCTACGTCTCGCCAGCAACGTCACGACCGTGGCGCCGCAGGTGCCTGAAGGGGAGAAGGGAGGGCGGGCGCCCGGCGGCGGTGGCGGCGCCGGAGAAAGTGACATCCTCCGCTCCCGCTTCAAGGCCACTGCGTTCTTTCTTGGGAGCGTACTCACCGACTCGGCGGGGACGGCTCTCGCCAAGGCGAAGTTGCCTGACAATTTGACCACGTTCCGGATGATGGCCGTTGCCGTCACGGCAGGGGACCGCTACGGAAGCGGTCAGTCGCCCATGCTGGTAACCCGCCCGCTCCTTGCCCGGCCCGCGCTGCCACGATTCCTCCGCGAAGGGGATCGCTATGCTGCCGGCGTCGTGGTGAACCAACGTGCCGGCGGCACACCGACCGTCACCGTCACCGCCGACGCTGCGGGCGCCGCCCTGGCAGGGGATGCCACCCGGACCGCGGTGCTCGAAGCCGGGCGCGGTCGCGAGGTCCGCTTTGACTTCCGCCAACCAGGCGCCGGTCCGCTGGGCGAGACCGACAGCGCGACCTTCCGGTTCAAGGTGAGCGGCGCCGGAGACGCCGACGCTGTGCAGCAGCGCTTGGCCGTCAAGCCATCGTTCCGGCCCCGCGCCTGGACGGTCTCCGGCACGCTGGTGGATACGGCGACCGTCGAGTTCCTGATCCCCGATTCCCTCGACCCGGAGCGTTCCCGGCTGCAGCTCACCATGGGCAGCTCCCCGCTCGCGGTGATCAAAGGTCTGAGCTATGAGCTCAAGGTCTACCCCTACTTCTGCTCGGAGCAGGTGTCGAGTGTCGCCCAGCCACTGATCGCCCTCTACCGGGCGCAGCAAGGGCGGAAGGGGCTCGCCCTGCTCCAGGGGAATCCGATGGGCGAGATCGACGCGGCTGTCCAGATCCTCTCCCGCCGGCAGCGGAGCGATGGAGCCATCGGGTACTGGAGCAGCAGCGACTGGTCTACCCCATGGCTCAGCGCCTATGCGGGGCTCACCCTGCTCGATGCCCGGAGCGCGGGCGCCGCGGTCGACGATTCGGTGCTGTCGCGCCTGGCACGCTATCTCAGGGGTACGCTGGACAATCCTCAACCGATTCGGGCGCCGGTGATCGACTGGTACAATGACCTGCAGGCCAGGCTGGGAGATCAGGTCGCGGCGACCGATTTCCTGAGTCGGTTGGGCCGACCTCACATCGCCGCGGAAAACGAGCTGCTCCGGAACGCGCCCCAGCTTGCCTGGGAGGACAGGGTACGCCTGGCAGAGGTGCTGGCGAGACGGAAGGCGTTCAAGGCGGCGCGTGGGCT
>DASPUE010000200.1:0-7954 GCA_035623055.1 Gemmatimonadales bacterium | reverse complement strand
GGCGAAGCGTCCGGTCTCGGGGTCGATCGCCACCCGAACGACCGCCTCCGCGGCCGTGGGACCGGCTCGTTGCATCCATAGCGCATCTCGCGACGCGGTTCCTCCGCAGGTGCAGGAGTTGCGGACATGGTCGATGACCTTCCCGTTGCGATCGAGCACCTGCCACAACCCGCGTCCCGACTGGACGACCATAGCCACGATGCGTGTGGTTCCGGGAATCTCGGCCAGGAGAGAGAGGGTCCCCGGCCCGGGAACTCGGATACTATCATGGATGGTGCCATTGAGGCCGGCGACCCGAACCGTGAATACCGAGTCTGGTGCGGCGGGGCCGATCAGCAGCGAGTCGCCCCCGCTGTAGAACGTCGTGGCGCCGCCCGTGAGGTAACGCGGAGGACCCCCGAGCGCCGACAGCAGGTATCCGCCCCAGCGTCCACCCACCGTGGCGTAGAGAAGCAGGTTACGGCGGTCGGGGCTCCACTCCATGCCGTACACCGCGGTGGCCCCCTCGAGCACCCGCCGCGTGGTTGTCGCACCCACATCCTGAACGTCCACGGCGAAGGTGCAGGGGCCCGCGTTGCACACCTTCACGAAGTAAGCGAGCTGCTTGCCGTCCGGGGAAAGGGATGGGCCGATGATCTGGCCGGTGGAGGTGAGCTGGGTGCGGTCGCGGAGCGCCACCGGCGCGGCCTTCCGGCCAAGGCGTCCGGCGAGAAGGGCCCCGGCGATGGCCAGAACCACCACGCCACCTGCAATGGCCCCCAGCTTGAGTCCGCGGCCCGGCCGTGCCGCGGCCGCGTGCGGTGCCGTGGCATTGGTGGCGCTCAACGCCCGGACGAAATCACCGGCCGTGGGGAAGCGATCGGCGGGCACCTTGGCAAGCGCCTGGAAGACCGCTGCATCAATGGCTTCGGGCACGGTACTGCGCACCGTGCGAATCCGGGTGGGCGGCTCGGTGAGGAGTTTGGCGATGACGGCCTGGACGGTCGGTCCGGTCATCGGCGGCTCCCCGGTCAACATCTCATACAGCACCGCCGCCAGGCTGTAGACGTCGCTTCGGGCATCGAGCTGCCGGTCTCCAGTGGCCTGCTCGGGACTCATGTACTGCGGCGTGCCCAGCGAGAGCCCCGTCTCGGTCAGCCGGTTCCCTCCCGCCTCCTTGACCGCGAGGGCGATCCCGAAGTCCGCCAGCATCGCCTCGCCTTCCTGGATCAGGATGTTCTCCGGCTTGATGTCCCGGTGCACGACGCCTTGGCGGTGGGCATAGTCGAGGGCGCTGGCCACCTGTTTGGTGATCGTGAGCGCCTGTTCGATGCCCAGCTGCTTGTCGCGATTGAGCAGATCGCGCAGCGACTCCCCCCGGACGAACGGCAGCACGTAGTAGAGAAATCCCCCAACTTCCCCGGAGTCGATGAGGGTCAGGATGTGGGGATGGTCCAGCCGCGCCGTGATCTTGATCTCGGCGAGAAACCGGCTGGCCCCGAGCACGGCGCCCAGCTCGGGGCGGAGCACCTTGAGGGCGACCGGGCGGTCGTGCTTGACGTCGGTCGCGAGATAGACCGTCGCCATCCCGCCCTGGCCGAGCTCCCGCTCGATCGCATAGCGGTCTGACAGCGCCGACATCACCGCCAAGGGAAGACTGTTCATGATTCCTCGCAAAGGGGAGCGAAGTCCTTCGGTGTCGGTGGCTGCTCAACGTCGGGCATTGCCACCCTGAACGGCGGAGGACAAAATACGCCCGATGCCGCCGCGGTCCCCGCGAGGGCATCACAAGACCACACACCGCGAAGGCACCACATGTCAGAAAAGAAGATCATCGCTGTCGTCGGCGCCACTGGAGCACAGGGTGGCGGCCTGGTCCGCGCGATACAGCGCGATCCCAAGTCACTGTTCCGGGCCCGGGCCATCACCCGGAACCCCGCCTCCGATGCCGCCAAGGCCCTTGCGGCGCTCGGCGCCGAGGTGGTGAAGGCCGACGTCGATGATGCCGCCAGCATGAAGCGGGCCTTCACCGGAGCCCACGGGGCCTTCTGCGTCACTTTCTTCTGGGCGCACTTCTCGCCGGAGAAGGAACTCGCCGAGGCGACCCTGATGGCCCAGACGGCGAAGGAGACCGGGGTCGCGCATGCGGTCTGGTCCACTCTCGAGGATACCCGCAAGTGGGTACCACTCTCCGACGATCGCATGCCGACCCTGATGGGGAAGTACAAGGTCCCGCACTTCGATGCCAAGGGTGAGGCGAACGTTCAGTTCACTTCGCGCGGCGTCCCGACCACGCTGTACCACACCTCGTTCTTCTGGGACAACTTCATCTTCTTCGGGGCCGGCCCCAAGCCGGGGCCCGATGGCCAGCTGCTCCTCACCTTGCCCATGGGCGATCGGCCTCTGCCCGCCATCGCGGCCGAGGATGTGGGCAAGTGCGCGTACGGGGTCTTCAAGCGGGGATCGGAGTTTATCGGGAAGAATATCGCCGTATCGGGGGAGATCCTCACCGGAACCGAGCTGGCCGCCAAGATGAGCAGGGCCATCGGCAAGCCCATCCGCTACAATCCCGTGCCTCCCTCGGTCTATCGGAGCTTTGGCTTCCCGGGCGCGGATGACCTGGGCAACATGTTCCAGTTCAAGCACGACTTCAACGCCGACTTCTGCAAGCCGCGTGACCCTGCCTTTGCCCGGTCACTCAATCCGGACCTGCAGACCTTCGACCAGTGGCTGGCGCAGAACGCGAAAAAGATCCCGTTGGAATAGCGACGGAACGGGTGCCGCTTAGCGCCGCACCCGGCCGGCGAGCACCGTGATGTTGTCCTTGCCGCCCCGCTCGAGCGCCAGATCGAGCAGAGTATGACAGAGCTGTTCGGAGGATTCCATTCGGCCGAGTTCGGCCGCGATCTCCTCGTCGGAGGCATGCTTCGTGAGCCCGTCGCTGCAGAGGAGGAGTACCGTGCCCGGGCGGCTCACATCGAAGCGGCTGACTTCGGGAGTCGCCTCCTCGCCCCCGATCGAGCTGATCAGCACATTGGTGAAAGGCGACGTCGATACCCGGTCCGCCGGAAGCGCGCCCCGGTCGACCAGGTCCTGTGCCATGGTCTGGTCGCGGGTCACCTGGCGGAGCACGCCGTCCCAGTAGTAATAACAGCGGCTGTCTCCCACCTGGACGACGTAGACCCAGGGCCATACCGCGATCGCAACGGTCAGGGTGGTCGCCATCCGCTTGGCTTCGGGCTGCTGGGCCGCTTCCGACCGGACCGCCTCGTGCGCCTCCAGGGCCGCGGCCTTGAGGGCGGCGTAGAACCTTCCCTCTTCGGCCGAGCCGGCCGTGTGGTAGCAGCGGAGCGTTGACGAGACGTATCGGGTGATCGCCTCGACCGCGACCTGGCTCGCCTCACCGCCAGCCCGGCTGCTCCCCACGCCGTCCGCGACCAGAAAGATCGTCGCCAGCCGCTCCCCGCGAAGCGGCAGCTGCTCCGGGTTCGGCAAGCTGGTTCCGTGCACCACGACCTGCGGATGCACGGTACAGAGCAGGAAGTGATCCTGATTGTCCTTGCGCACCTTCCCGGGGTGCGTAAGCCCGAAGAGATCGAGTTCGTCGTCCCGGGGCCGGCGGCCGGCCTCGGGGGCATTGGTAGCGGTAAGCAGACTGGCGCACATGGTTGCCTCCTCAGGCAACCCCTGCCGAAGGGCCCTGCGTTGGGCACGGTCGGATGAGGCAATCTGAGGATGGCCTCCAGTCCGGTGCCGCGCAAGACCGGCCACGAGGCGCCGGCCCGTCCGGCCACCCCCGCGAGGTAGCCATGGCTCGACTGCTGGTCCTCTTCGTGACCGCCTTCGTCGACATGATGGGGCTCACGATGATCGTGCCCCTGCTGCCATACTATGCCACCGAGCTCGGGGCCACGGCCACGGTGGTGGGAGTCCTCATCTCCGCCTTCTCCCTGGCGCAGCTCGTCGTCGCCCCGGGGTGGGGACGCTTCTCCGATCGCTACGGCCGCCGTCCGGCGATCCTGGCCGGACTGCTCATCACCAGCGGCGCCTACCTCATCTTCGCCTTCGCCGGCTCCGTGGGTGCTCTCTTGTTCTCGCGGATCGTACAGGGACTCGGCGGCGGCACGATTGGCGTGGTGCAGGCCTACGTGGCGGACGCCTCCCCTCCCGAGGAGCGCACCAAGAGCCTGGGATGGCTGTCGGCCGTCACCAGTCTGGGCGCGGTGGCGGGCCCCGCCTTCGGATCCATCCTGGTACGGCTGGCGGGACGTGCCGCGCCGGGACTCGCCGCGTCGGCGCTATCTCTGCTGGTGGCGATCTTCGCCTGGCGGTTCCTGCGGGAAGCCCGCGAGCTCCGTCATACCAGCTCGCACGCGGTTCCCTCGAGCACCACCAGCCGTGAGGCGATCAGCCGGGTACTGATGCACTGGGGTGAGCCGGCGCCCCGCCTCATCTGGATCTACACCGTAGCGATCGGCGCCTTCTACGGGACCATTCAGACCGTGCCCCTCCTGCTCGCGCGGCGGTTCGCCGTCACCGAGGATACCATCGGCTACTTCGTGATGTACCTGGGCGGGATGGGAGTGGTGATTCGGTCCGTGGTGCTGGGACGGGCAGTGGACCACTTCGGGGAACGGCGACTCTCGAGAATCGGTATCGTGCTCCTGGCCGGCGGACTGACGTTGACCGGGCTCGCGGCCCACCCGGCTCCCCTGTTTCTGGGATTCACCCTGATGCCGCTCGGCACCGCCTTTCTCTTCCCCTGCGTGACCGGACTGCTGTCCCGCGTGGTCGCGGCGAACGAGCGCGGACTCTACATGGGGGTCCAGCACAGCTTCGGCGGTGTCTCGCGGGTGACGGTTCCGCTGGCGGCAGGGCTCCTGATGGACCACTTCGGGGTCGGGGTCCCGTTCTGGGCGTCGGGACTCCTGGTGGTCCTGACGCTGCCCCTCGCCTGGGGGATCACCGAGCCGCCCTTGACCCCGACGCCGCAACGGCTCTCCACCGCGGGACAGATCATCGCAGCCGACATCACCGCCGAGCTGCCCGCGGATCCGGCACAGTTCTCGGGAGAGTCCAAGTGAGGCGGCTCAGAGCTTCTTGAGCAGCTCCTGGAATCGAGGGTCGGAACGGATCGAATCGAAGTCGGAGTCGTTCTCCAGCCACTCCTTGTGGCCGAAACCGTTGCGGATGGCCTGGTCGAGTCCCTGAATCGCCTCATCCTTCATCCCCCCAAGGGCGTAGACGCAGGCGACGTTGTAGAGCACCCCCGAGTCCTCGGGATCGATCGCGTGCGCACGGCGGGCCCAATCCATGGCCCGCTCGCGCTCGCCCAGCTGCATCAACGCCCCGGCGCCCAGGTACAGCGCCCGGGCGTCGTCTGGATTGAGCTCCAGGTGGCGCTCCGCGACCTGTTGACCGCGGCGCAACACCGCCAGGGCTTCCTCGGTCCGGCCCAGACGGTTGAGGGGCGTCTGCATCAGCAGCAGCGCCTGGTAGTCGTCGGGACGGACGTTGGACGCTTCCTCATAGTGCTGCACCGCATCCTCCAGGCGACCCTCCTGAAAGCAGGCCCGGGCATAGAGGTAGTGGGCCTCGTAGAGCTTGGGACTGAGCCGCAGCGCGGTCTCGAATTCCTCCCGGGCCTCGGCATACTTGCGGCTCAATGAAAGCGCGAATCCGCGGGACGCATGGGCCTCGGCGCGCTCCGGATCGAGCTCCAGGGCCTTCCGGCTGGCCGCGTCGGATCCTTCGAGGTTGGCCTTGCTGCCATCCCAGTACATGTAGAGGAACGCGCAGCAGTCGGCGATTCCTGAAAATGCCAAGGCATACCGGGGATCGATCTCGATCGCCCGCTCGAACATCCGCCGGGCGAACTGGATGCCGGTGCGGCGGAATTGGTGGAAGAACTGGCGCCCGCGCAGGTAGTAGTCGTAGGCCTCCACGTTTTCCGCGGGTGCCTTTTCGATGGCCCGCTTCTCCTCGTCGCTCAGCACCACCCGCAGGGCCCGCACGATGTTGCCGGCGATCTCATCCTGGATCGCGAACACATCCTCCAGCTGTCGTTCGAAGCGCTCCGACCAGAGGTGGTATCCGTCCGTCACGTTCACCAGCTGGGCCGTGACCCGGAGTTTGTCGCCCGCTTTGCGGACGCTCCCCTCCAGCACCGTCGCCACCTTGAGCTTCCGGCCGATGTCGCCGATATCCTCGTTCTTGCCCTTGAAGGCAAAGGCCGATGTCCGGGAGGCCACCCGGAGGGCGCGCACCTGCGTCAACGCGTTGATGATCTCTTCGGCGATCCCCTCGCAGAAGTATTCCTGGTCCCGCGCCGGACTCATGTCCGCAAAGGGCAGCACCGCGATCGAACGGGGCCCCGAGGGGAGCCCTGACGCCGCGGGGGTCGCCCCGGGCGGGGTGGAGCCCGTTGATGGCCAGACCAGTGCCTGGGAAAACTGGGTAGCGGTTGCAAAACGGTCAGCGGGAGACTTGGCGAGTGCCCTGCGCACCGCCTGTTCCAGCCAGTCGGGGATGTCGTCCCGCATGGAGGCGAGGGCCGGCACCGGCTGGGTGAAGAGACGCGCAAAGACCGCCTGGACGGTCGGTCCCGAGAACGGTGCGACTCCGCTCAACATCTCGAACAGCACGGCACCGAGGGAATAGATGTCGCTCCGGCCATCCAGATTCGCTTCCCCTCCCGCCTGTTCCGGGCTCATATAAGAGGGAGTTCCCACCGCCGTCCCGGTCTGGGTCAGGGTGTCGGCTGCCGCGGTGACCGCTTTCGCGATGCCGAAGTCGGTGACCACGGCCTCCCCTTCGTGCAGCATCACGTTTTCGGGCTTGATGTCGCGATGGACGACCTGATTGCGATGGGCGTAGTCCAGGGCGGCCGCCACCGACCGAGCGATCTGAAGCGCCTCCTCCACCGGGAGCCGCGGACTCCGCTGCATCCGCTGGCGCAAAGACTCCCCCTCCACGAAAGGCATCACGTAGTAGAGGAACTCTCCCGCCCGGCCGGAGTCGTATAGGGGGACGATGTGCGGGTGCTGCAACCGCGCTGCAATCTGAATTTCGCGCAGGAAGCGGTCCGAGCCGAGGCTGAGCGCGAGCTCGGGGTGCAGGACCTTGAGGGCTACCCGACGGCCGTGCCGGCGGTCTTGCGCTCCGAAAACCGTCGCCATGCCTCCACGCCCGATCTCTCCTTCGATCTCGTAGCGGCTGCCGAGCTCGGTTCGCAGTGCGGTCAACAGATCGGTCATGAACTCTGGCCCCGGTTCGGGGCGGCTCAAGGAATCGTCCTCTTGGTGCGAAGTTATCGGCGCCGCGATTGAGCGGCTAGAGCGGGTTGCCATTCCTCAATGATCCGCTGACGACCCTTGCTGACGGCAAGTGGGGGTGTACCTTCGCCCCATGACCGAGGGTCGGCCCCCGGGAAGCGAATCCCGGAGACAGTTCCTGGTTTTCTGTGCCAGCGCCGTGGTGGCCGTTGCCGCGAAGCCATGGGGCCTGCATGCGGCTCAGCTGACGGCACCGACCTGCCACCGACCCGCGTCGCACAGACGCGGCCCCCACCCCGTCCCCAGACCGGGCATCACCGCGGAGCATGTGCTCACCGCCGAGCAGCTCCGCGATCACCCCGACGCGATTCCGGTGTTCGACCTGGTCCGGGAGATGCCCCAGATCGTCGATGGCATCCGCTGTAACTGCGGATGCGCGGATCTCACTGGCTTCTACTCGCTGCTCTCCTGCTATGAGGGCGAGGGCATGGCCGGTCATTGCAAAGTATGCCAGGGTCAGGCCCGACTGGCGCATCGGCTGTACCGTGAGGGCCGGAGCCTCGACGAGATACGGTCCGCCATCGACGCTCGCTTCGGCTGACGGCCGAATCTCCCATGTTCGGAGTCACGATGCCCGACTTCCGGCACTGTCTCGTCGCGCTCGGTGTCGCGAGCTTTGCTCTACCGAATCGCTCGGTTGC
>DASPUE010000199.1:0-4376 GCA_035623055.1 Gemmatimonadales bacterium | reverse complement strand
CGCGCACGATGGCCATCGGATAGGCGGGGTCCCATTGCACCTCGACCTCGTTGCCACGGCGGGTCGCGGTGGCCGTCGGGGCCGGCGCTGCCTGACCGGAGCGGAGTCCCGCGAAGGGAAGCCGCATGGCGGTGAGTCCGTTCCCCACCAGCCTCAGCCCCGCCAGGCGGGCCCGATCGGTTGCCGCCAGGGGCACCACGTAGGCGAACTGACGCTCCTCGCCCTGAGGCAGGTCGGGCACTACCTCTCCCTCGAATGACAGCGCGAAGACCTGGCTCCCGCCGGCGTCGAACCCCTCGACACGGTGCGGTCCGGGGCGTGACGGCAGCCGGGCGGGCGCGTTCACGACGAAGGCGGGCTCGAGAACCACGTTGCCGTTCTGGATCCTGCCCCAGATCAACAGACCCGGGCCGGGCGCCGGCGCGGGCTGCTGGTCCGGACCCGTTCCCCGGAAGCTCAGCACGCCCACATAGGTGTAATCGCTGATCCACTGCGGATGGCAGTAGCTCATCAGATCGGTGTTGGCGGACGGTGCCATGAGAGTCAACGACCCGAGATCGATCCCCCACGTTCCGATCAGCGCCCCGCTGTAGGGATAGCTGGGATCGGGGTTGGAGGGGTTGCCGCACGGCGCGTGCAGGCGGCCGAAGTTGTGCCCGATTTCGTGCGCGATCACCCCCGGGGCGCTCCCCGCCTTGTCCCAGGCCACGGCCGCGGGCGCACCGATCCAGCCCAGACCGGCGATGCCGCTGCTGTAGCTGGTGGAGACGATGCTCACGTAGTCCGCGCTGCTGCCATCGGCGGTCTGCAGGGCGCTGGTCTCGTTGAGGATGGTTCCCCAGGCGCCGCTGGTATTGTTGGCGTCCAGGGCCGGGGCGCTGGTGGTGTACAGGCTCCGCACGTTCACGGTCATCGCGGAAAGCGGATAGATGCTGTGGGTAATCGCCGCGAGCGCATCCTTGTTGCTGGCACTTACGTTCCCAGTGAGGCCATTCACCGACTGCTTGACCGGGACGAAGAGCAGGTTGAACGCCGGCACCGATTGCACGGTGACCGCCTGGGTACCGCTCGACGGCCAGAGATTGTCGGTCTTGCTGGTCTCGGGAATGGCGTTGTCGGGATCCACGACCGCCTGGAAGGAGAGTCCGGGCTGCAGCCGGGCGGCGGGGATGAGGACATTCCACGACCCGGCGAGCGAGGAGGTATCCACCGCCTGAGGCACCGCGGAGACGGAGGCCGCGACGTCGAGGGAATCGACCTGGGCCCCACCCGAGAAGAGCCGCACCCGAACAATCGGCGTAGCCGAGTTGGCGGCGTTGGCGAGCACGAACACCCGCAGGAGCGCGTCACGGTTGGCGACCATCGGCACGCTATTGTCAGCGCGCTGAGTGCTCTGAACGAGGGTCACCCCGGCAATGGTCAGGTTGATGGAAGTCGCCGGACCACCGGTATACGTCACGACCACTGGAACGGTGTCTCCGGCGGCGACGTATGCGCTGTCCGGCGCCGATACACCAGTCCAAGTCAGCCCCTGGGCGTTTACGAAACCGGCCGAAACGTGGTAGGTCCCGACCCCGAGCCCGGAGAGCGAGCCGCTGGCGGCGAGGGTGCGGTTGTATCCCCCAGGACCAATGACCGTCACTCGCGCCCCGGTGCCGGATGGGAGCCCAGCGACTTGCACCGCGAGTACGCCGCTCGGACTGGGACCGGTCGTCAGGCCCGGCTTGGGCGAGCTGGTGCACGCCGTCGCGACCGTAACGAGCAACCATAGGATCGCTCGCTGGCGGCCAGGAACCCAGCCACGCGCGTTCACGGCGCCCACCTCGCGTCCGCTCACCACCCCAATCAGCGGCATGCCCACCATTCCTCCATTGTTTCCGGATCCCGCTCGGCACCTCAGTAGATGGACGAGTAGGGAAAGAACCGGGCCACGGGCGTCGCTCGACGGCGCCGGTGACATGGGAGAAGATGAGCGGACTAGTGACTCCGGGCGGTGCCGCGGATCACCGGCTCAACCAATTGACTGATATCGGGTTATGGACTCTGGCCTGGACGTTCCGAAGTGCGGCGGGGAGGTTCTGAGGCACGGGCCTCAGGAGGCGGGGGAACCGCCCGGTTTCGGCCCGCTTGCTTGGCCTGGAAGAGTCTTGCATCGGCCCGGTCGAGCAGGTCTTCTGCCTCGGTGCCGTCGTAGCCGTAGGCGGCGAGCCCGATACTGATTGTGATGGCCGCCACCTCCGACCGCCGGGGGATGGGGGCGGGCGTCGCCTCCACGGTCCGCCGGATCTCCTCGACCCGTTCGAGGGCGGCAGCGGAGTCCATGCCGGGAAACAAGGCGACAAACTCCTCACCGCCGTAGCGCACCACGAGGTCGCTCTGCCGGATCGAGGCGAGGATGGCTCGCGCGACCATGCGCAGGGCTACGTCGCCCGCGGCGTGACCCCAGGTATCGTTGAATCGCTTGAAGTGATCCACGTCGATCATGGCCAGGGCCACCGGCTCGTTGTAGCGGCGGGCACGGGCCAGTTCGGCGTGCATCCGTTCATCGAGATAGCTGCGGTTAGGGAGGCCGGTGAGCCGATCGCTCCACGACTGGCGGCGGAGCTGCTGGCTGCGCAGCACGATGGCGACCGCGAGCAGGGTGGCCACCGCAAGCAGGACCATCCGCGAGGCCTGCGTCGCCCAATCGAAGCTGCCGTAGCTGTGCAGGTCCAGGGCCGGGTCGGTCAGGTTCCAGGTGGCGTGGGTGTAGAGGACCAGGGCGACGTACTGGACCATGGCGACGAGCCCCGCCGCGACACTGATCCGGGCATCGTAGCGAAGCGCGGTGGCGCCGATCGCGATGAAGTACACCTCGAAGAGCAGCCGGCTGTTCACCGTGGTGATCGGCTGCCGCAGAAAGAGGAAGGCGGCCAGCCCGGCGCTCACCAGCGAAACATCAAGGAGACTGGTCGCGAGGCCGAGCCAGGAGCGATAGAAGTCGCGCTTGAGCAACTGCTGCGCCCCCACCGACAGCACCAGCGCGACACTCACCGTGGCGACCCCGACCAGGCCCGCCGCCCGGTTGGGGTCCATCACCAGGTTGATGATCGGAATCGGAGTGAGCACCAGGATCAAGACGGTGCGCACCCGAGCCACGATCAATTCCCCTTCCGCGCCCGCGTCCAGTTCCAGCGCGTCCGGCGCCGCGAACAGTCGCCGCCAGGAGCTGGCCTCCTGAACGGTGGGCAGGCCCTGGCCCTCGCTCAGCGCCCGCGAGCTGCGTCGGTGAAATCGGTAGTCCGAAGACATGGCGTCCGGGCGGCGCTCTCCGTCACATGAGGCGGTACTTCGGTCCACTACCACCTTCCCGCGGAAGCCAGCGGGGCCCCAGCACATCGGTGGCCTTGCAGTCGACACAGTTGGGGGCGTTCACCCGGAGCGTGTCGCCCACCCGCTCATAGACACCGGCGGGGCAGAGGTGGCTGTAAAAGTCGGCGACCTCCGGAGGAACATCCCGGCCCACCAGCAGATGCTGGGGAATCGTGTCGCGGGTCGCGTTCCCCGACTTGAAGACCGCGTCCACCTTGCTGAACGTGAGCGCACCGTCAGGAGCGAACGGTGCCTGGCCTGCGGTGGAATTGCGCGGCTGGTCGGCATCGGCGTGCATCGGGATGCGAGCCCCGGGCACTCGCCCTCCGGTCAGGCTCATCAGCCCCGCCTTGAGTCCGCCCAGCAGCATTCCGTCCTTAAAGGCCAGCCGCATGTTCCGGGTCCGGTGCAGATCCCGCACGATGTAGCTCTCGTTCACCAGGCGGTCGTACGCCGCGAGCCGTTCCGCAGAAGGGTCATCCGCCTTGAGAGCGTCAAACGCGGCGCGTGCCGCGAACATCCCCGACTGCATGGCGTAGTGGATCCCCTTGAGCGAGGGCACGTCCACGAATCCCACGGTATCGCCGGCCATGAGAATACCCGCTCCTGAACGCCGCTCGGGCAGTGCGTAGAATCCCCCCTCCGGAATCGTCTTGGCACCCCATTCCAGGAGCTCGCCCTGCTCGAGGTGAGGCCGGATGAGCGGATGAAGTTTGAGCTGTTGCAGCAGGAAGTGGACGTCGAGGTCCGCTTCCCGGTAATCCAGCCCGACCACCAATCCGAGAGACACCAGATCGGGACCGAGCGGGTAGAAGAAGCTTCCGCCGAATGCGTCGGCGGGAAGTGGCCAGCCGAGCGTGTGGATGACCCGGTCGAGCGGCCGCTTCACTCGCCAGACCTCCTTCACGCCCAGCGCGAAGATCTGCGGATTCTCCGACCGCACTTGCTGCCATTCCCGGTACGCTTGACCCAACGTCCCGCGAGTTCCCTCCGTAAGCACGGTGACCCGGGCGGTGATCTCGGTG
>DASPUE010000198.1:0-3593 GCA_035623055.1 Gemmatimonadales bacterium | reverse complement strand
TCCACCAGCATGGCCGGGTCGATCAGGCGCCGAACCTCGACCATCGTCGCCGCGGGCCGAATCTCCCGGAACACCTCGCCGTGCGCGCGTCCAACCGCCTCCCATGTGGAGATGTCGGTCACGAAGGTCCGGGTGCGGACCACGTCCTCCATACGGGCGCCCGCCTGTTCGAGTGCCCGGCGGATGTTCTTGAGGATCTGGACCGTCTGCGCGTAGGGGTCGCCCTCACCCACCAGCTTCCCGTCAGGCCCAAGGGCCGTGGTGCCGGAGACGTGGACCGAGTTGCCGATTCGAACGGCGCGCGAGTATCCGACGATCGGCTCCCAGGGCGCGCCGCTGGAGACATTCTGGCGGGACATGCGGGAAGGGTAGTGAATGCACGGAGGGGTGGCAACTTGGGGCGGGGAGAGAAGCGAGGGGCGAGGGCGAGTGGCGAGGAGCGAGTAGCGAGTATGGAGTACGGTACACCCACCGCATATGCGACTCGCAACTCGCAACTCGCTACTCGCTTCTAAATCAAACAACCGCCTCCTTGACCCCAACTCGCTACTCGCTCCTAGTCCAACAACCGCCTCACCAGCCCCGTCAGCTCGGCGAGATCATACGGCTTTGGGAGATAGGCGTCCGGCGCGACGGCGTCCTGAGGTGGGGTGCTGTCTTCGCGGGTGTATCCACTGGTCAGGATGACCGGTAGCGTGGGCTTGCGGCGCTTGAGCTCGGAGAGCACGTCCCACCCCGACATGCCCGGCATTTTTACGTCCAGCAGCACCAGGTCGACCTGCGTCTCGGGCCGGCCGTGGATCCGGAGGGCCTCGAGGCCATCGGCGGCTTCGATGACGGAATAGCCGCAGAGCCCGAGCGCCTGGCGGAGTGGGCGCCGGACGGCAGCTTCGTCGTCCACCAGGAGGATGGTACCGGTGCCGGTCCCCGGATCGAGTGCCAGTACAGGGAGGGCGAGCGGCGGCGCTTCGAGGGTACGGGGCAGGTAGATCTGGAAGGTCGACCCCGCACCACGGGCGCTCTCCACCGTGATCCCACCCTGATGCTGCTGCAGCACCGCGTAGGCGGTGGCGAGACCCAGGCCGGAGCCACGCCCTGCTTCTTTCGTCGTGAAGAACGGCTCGAAGATCCGAGGCAGGATTTCGGCGGGAATGCCGTTGCCGGTATCGCGCACTTCCACGCGGACGAATTCCCGCCCCGCCATCGCCTGGGGCGTCCCCGCGTTCCACCCACCTCCCGCCACTCGGGTGGTTGCGAGTGTGACTACGCCGCCTTCCGGCATTGCCTCGACGGCATTGGCGCCGAGGCTGACCAACAGATCGGTGAGCTGCTCGACGTCGGCGCTGATGCGCCAGTCGCCGTGATCGGTGCGGATCACCAGGGTGATGCGTGGGTCGAGGTCCCGCCGCAGAACCTGCGCCGCTTCCTCCACCAGCTGTCCGGGGTCGACGGGGCGGTGCAGGCCGGGCGAGGGCCTGGCGAAGTTGAGCAACCGGCGAACCAGCCGGGCGGCGCCGCGGGTCGCTTCCTTGGCGTCGAGGAGCTCGCGCGGGGGAACTCGGTCCTGGGAGACGATCCGGAGGCGGGCTGCCTCGATGCTGCCGCTGATCGCCGCGAGCGCGTTGTTGAAGTCGTTGGCGATGCCGGCCGCGAGGGTGGCGACGGCGACCATCTTGGCGGACTCGCGCCGCTGGGTGGTCTGGAACTCACGCGTCCCCGACTCCTGCACGGTCATGACCCAACGTCCGGCGGTCCCCGCCCCGTTGAGCGGCGCCAGGCCGGCGTCACAGGGGAACTCACCGCCGTCCGCGGTGCGGCCACGGCACCCGGTCCACCGGACCGGGGCAGCTGGCCTGCTGGAGCGAAGCAGCGAGGACAGTGTGCCGCTCCCATCGGGGAGCGACAGCAGGCGGTCTATAGAAGCGCCGCGTAGCTGATCCGCCGGCTTGGTGAAGAGCCGCTCAGCGGCGGGATTGGCATCGCGGACAATGCCGAGTGGGTCGAGCACGAGCAGGGCATCGGGGAGGGCCGTGAGAATCAGGCGCTCGGCTCCGGTGGCACCGGTCAGCGGATCGATCGACGGCATCGGGTAGGGTGCGAGTCGCTCCCGCCCCTCGAACGCCGGTTGTCCCTGTTCACGGGCGCTCACGCGGTGGCTCGCTTGTGGCTGGGGCCCGCCGCGGGGCAGATGCCGGCAAACACACGAATCAATTCGGAGAGCTCATACGGCTTCTGCAAAGCTGGGCGACCGCTGGCGGCCAGAAAGAGCCGAGTCTCCTCCCGGACCATGTCTCCGCTGGTGAAGACGACCCGCTGGGCGACCTCGGGGTGGTGTTCGGTGAGGTGGGCGTAAAACTCCTCACCCGACAGTCCCGGCATGCGCAGATCGGAGACCACGAGATCGTAGGTTCCGTGTTCGATCGCCGTCAGTGCGGCTTCTGCGGTGGCAACGTCAGTCACCTGGTAACCGTGCCGCCGGAGGAACCGGCCCACGCTGCGCCGGATCCCGGCCTCATCATCCACCAGTAGCACCCGCAGCGGCGCCCCTTCACCTTGGCTCGCCGGGGCGGGGGCGGGGAACTCGGTCAAGGGCGTCGCGGGATCGGCACTCACTTGAGGCTCGCGCGCGCGGTCGGAAGCCGCGAGCGATGGCAGTTCGATGCGGAAGACGGCGCCGCCGCGGGGGTGGCTGTCCACGATGATCCGCCCTCCATGGGTCCGCACGATTTCGGCTGAGATCGAGAGCCCGAGGCCGGTGCCCTGACCAGCGGGCTTGGTGGTGAAAAAGGGGCGGAAGATCGCCTCACGGTCGGCTTCGGGGACACCGGGGCCATCGTCCTCGACAGAGAGCAGCACGCGGTCCGCCCCGTCCGGAGCGAGCGTCACACGCACCGCGCCGTAGCCTCGCTGAGCGGTGATCGCCTGCTGGGCATTGATGAGCAGGTTGAGCAGTACTTGCTGGAGTTGATTGCCATCACCGCGTATGCGGCTCCACAGCGGGTATCCGTCGTGGGGATCGAAGTAGGGCGCCTGCAGGGCGATGTTGTGCAGCTTCAGGTGATGGCGGCAGAGCGCGACCGTCCGACGTACGACGTCGGCCACCGAACAGATCCGCCATTCGGGCGGTCCCATGCGCGCCGAGGCCAGCAGCCCGTGCACGATGTCCCCGGCGCGGCGCGCCTCCTCGAGAATCAGCTCCAGGTCCTCTCGCAGCTGGCGGAGCGGCACGCCCTGGGCCAGAAATTCCGGAGGGGCCGACCAGCCGTCCCGGCCGGCGCCGACCGGCGCGCCGGGCATGCCGGGCCGGGGCCAAAAGGAGATGATGGCCTGGGCGGTGGCGACGATCGTCGCGAGCGGATTGCTCAGTTCATGCGCAATGCTCGATGCCATGTGCCCGATGAGCGACAGCTTGTCCTGCTGGATGCTGTCCAGCAGGACGGCTCCCTCCGGGCTGGCTGCAGCGTCAGGAGCGGGCAGTGCCGGGGCTGACTGCGCCATGGCGTGCACCCCGGAAGGCTTCGTCGACCATGGCCTGATCGGCCCGTGTGCGGTTCATGGTCGCCTCCGGATTGTAGGAGAGGTCGGCGGAGGAG